>NZ_JALKFY010000830.1:0-22363 GCF_023242985.1 Frankia sp. Mgl5
GAGGGGCAGCGCCGCCCGGCCTGAACGCGCTATCCCCGCCCTGAAGGACAGGGATAGCGCGCTACGAATCTCAGTCATCGCCGGCCGCCGAGTTCGCGCGGATGGCGGTCAGTTCCTCGGTCACGTCGATGCCGACCGGGCACCAGGTGACGCACCGGCCGCAGCCGACGCACCCGGATGTGCCGAACTGGTCGTGCCAGGTGCCGAACTTGTGCGTCAGCCACTGGCGGTACCGGGAGCGTCCGGAGGCACGGACGTCGCCGCCGTGGGTGTGGGAGTGGTCCAGCGAGAAGCAGGACTCCCAGCTGCGCCAGCGCTCCGCCGTGCCGCCGGTGAGATCGCTGACGTCCTCCACCGAGGTGCAGTAGCAGGTCGGGCACACCATGGTGCAGTTGCCGCAGGTCAGGCACCGCTGCGCCACCTCGTCCCAGCGCGGGTGTTCGAGGTTGTCCGCGAGCAGGTCGCGCAGGTCGGCCGCGTCGACGGTGCGCCCCATCCGGTCGGCGGCGCCGTCCACCGCCGACCGGGCCGCGTCCCGGTCGGACGCCTCGGCCGCCCGTCCGCCCAGCTCTCCCAGCACCTCGACGCCCCGTGGGGTGCCCGCCTCGACGAGGATCCGGTGCTCGCCGTCCAGGATCTCGCTGAGGACCAGGTCGTAGCCCTCCCGCACCGCGGGGCCGGTGTTCATCGACACGCAGAAGCAGGTGCCTCCCGGCTCGTGGCAGTTCACCGCGACGACGAACACCTCGCCGCGACGGGCGGCGTAGTCACGGTCGGTGTGACGTCCACCGAGCAGCACCCGGTCCTGGATCGCGATCGCGTGCAGCTCACACGAACGCACTCCGAGGAACGCCACCGCGCCGCGCGGCACCGGCTCCTCCTCCACCTCGAACCCGCCGTCGCCGTCCCGTCGGGTCGTGAGCAGGCGCAGCCGGGGCGGCAGCAGGTGCTGCTTCCACGAGTGCGGCCCGACCGCGTAGCCGAACAGCGCCGCGTCACGACGGCGCTCGAGCCGGTAGCGGCCGGCGTCCTGGACATCGGTCCAGCCCACCGGCAGCTCCCCGGCACCGCGGATCTCGTCGTAGACGATGGCGCCGTCGCGCACGGTGGGGCCGACGACCTGGTAACCACGCGCCCGCAGCACGTCGATCAAGGTGTCGACCGTCGCCGGCCCGACGACGACGTCGGCCACGCCCGTGTCCGTCACCGTGCCCCCTCACCCGCCCGAAACAGCGACAACCTTCTGTAGCGAGTTCCATACCCTTCGCCTTCGTCGGGGAACACCGACATCAGGCGGAGACTCCGGCGCGACGGCAGGGCCGCGGAGGCCGTTTCCTCGCCGAGGCCGGCGCGGACGTACGCGATCAGGGACGTTCGGACAGCCGGTGGCCGGGCAGGAGGAAAACATGAGGAACCGGCTACCAGACGCTTACGGGGGCGGGGGCGGGCACCGCTCCGCGGGCGGAAGGGCGGTGTGACATGCTTTTTCATGATCGAATGGACGCGGGCCGGCAGCTCGGCCGGAGGCTGGCGCACCTCCGTGGGCGCGACGTCGTGGTTGTCGGGCTCCCCCGCGGTGGGATTCCGGTCGCTTACCAGGTCGCGCGGACGCTGGGCGCCCCGCTGGACGTCATCCTGGTCCGCAAGCTCGGCGTCCCCTTCCAGCCGGAGCTCGCGATGGGCGCGATCGCCGAGGGGGACGTGCGGGTCATCAACGCCGAGACGCGGCTGATGGCCGACATCGGCCCGGACGAGCTGGCCGCGGTCGAAGCCCGCGAGCGGCTGGAGCTGGACCACCGGATCCGCCGGTTCCGGGGCGCCCGGCCGCGTGTTCCACTGGCCGGTCGCACCGTGGTCGTGGTGGACGACGGGATCGCCACCGGGGCAACGGCGTCCGCCGCCTGCCAGGCGGTCCGCGCCGCCGGCGCCACCCGGATCGTGCTGGCGGCTCCCGTCGCACCGCCGGACCGGATCGGATGGCTGCGCCGGGACGCCGACGAGGTCGTGTGCCTGCACACTCCGGACCGGTTCTTCGCCATCGGCACGTTCTACGCCGACTTCGCCCAGACGTCCGACGACGAGGTGACGGACCTGCTGCGCAGGGCGGCGGTCCTGGCGCCGCAGGCACCTACGGCCGCACCGGCCGAGACGCACGGGACGCACGGGACGGCCACGCCGGGCGCGGCGCCCAACCCGCCAGGGCGCGAGGTCGAGGTCGACATCCCAGCCGTCCCGGTCCGGCTGACCGGGCAGCTCACGGTTCCGGAGGGGGCCGGCGGTCTGGTCGTGTTCGCCCACGGCAGCGGCAGCAGCCGGCACAGCCCCCGTAACCGGTACGTGGCCGAGGTCCTGGGCGCCGCCGGGCTCGCCACCCTGCTGTTCGACCTGCTCACCCCCGCCGAGGAGATCGACCGGGCCAACGTGTTCGACATCGGGCTGCTCGCCCACCGCCTGGTGGACGTCACCGGCTGGCTGCGCGGCCAGCCGGGCGTGTCGCACCTCCCGGTCGGTTACTTCGGGGCCAGCACCGGAGCCGCCGCCGCGCTGTGGGCCGCGGCCGAACCCGGCTCCCGCATCGCCGCCGTCGTCTCCCGCGGCGGCCGGCCGGACCTGGCCGCCTCGAAACTGGCCGCGGTGACGGCCCCGACCCTGCTCGTCGTGGGCGGGCACGATGACCTCGTCATCGACCTCAATCGGCAGGCCCAGGCCCGGCTGCGGTGCGAGAACCGGCTGGCGGTGGTCCCGCGGGCCACCCACCTTTTCGCCGAGCCCGGCGCGCTGGAGACGGTGGCCACGCTCGCCCGTGACTGGTTCGTCCACCACATGACCCTGGTCGCGCACCGCGGCTGACCCCGGTCGCGCGCCGGCCCCGAACCGGTCGCGCACCGCGGCTGCGGCCGGCGGCTGACCGCGTCTGACGCCGCCGCGGGGTCAGACGCGGATCTCCGACGCCGCCGCGGGCGTCTCCGGCGCCGCCGTGAGCGCGGACGGAGCGGTGTCGGCGAGGGTGAAGTAGTCCTCCTCCTCCTGCGCGAAGTGCAGCCGCAGCACCGCGTGCAGGCCGTACAGCACCTGCTGCAGTTCCCGGATGTCGTCGCCGCCGAGGGCGTCGGGATCGATCTCGTCGAGCAGCCGTCCGAGCCGGCGGACCAGGTGGTGGATCTCGACGTGGGCCCGGCTCATCGTGGCGGTCGGGTCCTTCCCCCCGAGAACGGGGCCCAGGGCCGGGTAGAGGAGATCGTCCTCGGCGTCCTCATGCGGGAGCAGCTCCCGCACGCAGAACCGGTGGACAGTCCGGACCTGCGCCAGCGCTCCGGCCGTGTCCCCGCCTCCACCCAGCGCCGCGGCGGCGGCGCGGATGCCGTCCAGATCGCCGCGCAGCCGGCCGTGCTCCGCGGCGAACCGGGACGCCAACGCCGTCTGCTCGGCCGTCAGCGGCTTCGGCGCGGCCCGTCCCGGGCCCAGCGCACGCAGGGCGTTCAGGATCGCGGCGACGTCGATGCCCTCCTGCAGCAGCGCGCCGGCGACGGGCGGCAGGCCACCGGCGGCCGCCGCGAGCATCGCCAGCAGTGACAGACCCATTCCGAGCAGCACGCTCTGCCGAGCGATCGAGTGGGACCGGCGGGCGATGGCCATCGCCTCCGCCAGCCGGTCCAGCCGGTCGACGGTGAGCACCACGTCCGCCGCCTCCGACGAGGCGCTGGAGCCCCGGGAGGCCAGCGCCACCCCGACCGAGGCGGCCGCGAGGGCGGGTGCGTCGTTCACGCCGTCGCCGACCATCAGCGTCACGTGCCCGCGGCCTTCGGCCCGGATCGCGTCGACCTTCTCCGCCGGGGCTCGTTCGGCCAGGACCGCGTCGACGCCGAGCGCCGCGCCGACCGACTCGGCGACCTCGATCCGGTCCCCGGTGACCATCACGATCCTGGTGACCCGGGCGGCGCGCAGCCGCCGGATCATCCGCGGCGCGTCCGGCCGCGGCGGGTCGTCCAACAGCAGCGCCCCCGCCGGTACGCCGTCCAGGCCGACGAAGACCGCCGTGGTCCCCTCGAGCGCGCATCGCCGGCGCACCGCCCGCACCCACGCCGGCCCCCCGGTCACCCCGGCCCAGCCGGCCTTCCCGATCGCCACCCGCCGCCCCTCCACCAGCCCGCGGATCCCCGCGCCGGGGACCTCGTCGACGTCGTGCGGGAGGGTCAGGGCGAGCCCGCGGTCCCGAGCCGCCCGGACCACCGCGGCGGCCAGCACGTGCGGCGACACCTGGTCCACCGACGCAGCCAGCCGCAGCAGCGCCGCCGCCTCAGACGCACCGTCCGCGGTGACGCCGTCCGCGGTCACGACGTCCGTGACCGTCGGATGGCCCACGGTCAGCGTCCCGGTCTTGTCGAGGAACACCACCTCGGCACCGGCCAGCCGTTCCAGCACCCCGCCACCCTTGATGATCACACCGCGGCGGGCCGCCCGTGACAGCCCCGACACGATCGCGACCGGCGCGGCCAGGATCAGCGGGCACGGAGTCGCCACCACCAGCACCGCCACCGCGCGCACCGGCTCCCCCGACAACGCCCAGCCGATGCCCGCCACCACCAACGTCACCGGCAGGAAGAGCGCCGCGTAACGGTCGGCGAGCCGGACGAACGGGGCGCTGCCCGCCTGCGCCGCCTCGACCAGCCGGACGATCCCCGCGTAGGTGCTCTCGGCCGCGGTCCGGGTCACCCGCAGGTCGAACGGTCCGCCCGCGTTCACCGCCCCGCTGCGCACCGCGTCCCCGGCCGGGCGCGGCACCGGCACCGGCTCGCCGGTGAGCGTTGACTCGTCGAGCACGGCGGTCCCGGCCTCGACCCGCCCGTCCACCGGAACGACCTCACCCGGCCGGACCAGCAGCAGATCCCCGACCGCGACCTGTGACACCTCGACCGCGACCAGGTCCGCGCCCTGGTGGCGGCGGGTGGTGCGGGGCGCCGCGCAGATCAGCAGACGCAGGTCGCGCGCCGCCCGGGCGCTCGCCTGCGCCTCCAGCAGCCGGCCCGTCGCCAGCATGACCGCGACGAGCGCGCCGGCCAGGTACTCGGCGACCGCGAGTGTCCCGACAAGCGCCAGCACCGCGATCAGGTCCACGCCGGCCTGCCGGCGGCGCATTCCGGCGACGGCCCAGCCCAGCGCGGGGACGAGCGCGACCGCCGTCGCGAAGCCCCAGGCCGCGTCGGCGGCGCCGGGACTACCGAAGAGCCACAGCACCCCACCGACCGTCAGACAACCGGCGGTGACCGCGAGCAGCGCGACCGCCCGTCCAGCGGCCGATCCCGGCCCGGCGGCGGCCGGGACTCCACCGGCGGGCCGGGCTCTAACGGCGGCCCGCCGCCGCGGCATGACGTTCGGCGGCGGCCGCCGGCGTGGTGGCCGGCGTGGCCGCCGTGGGCAGGGGCTGCCAGCGGTCCGAGAGACGGTCCTCCAGAGCGGGCATGGTGGTGTACTCGAGTTCGTCGAGGCCGAGCCGGTGCGGTTCGAAGGGGCCGTGCCGGCGCAGGTAGTCCATCACCTCGTTGGCCTGCGCCCGGGCGCGGTCGAACGCCGGGTCGTCGAACATGTCGCGGGGGCCGATGAGCCGTCCGCCGGAGATCTGGAAGCCGAGGCACACCACCCGCGGTGGGCCGTCGAACCGGGACGGGTGCGCCTGCGCGGCGGCGACCGGCATGAGCGGCGCGTGGTGCGAGCCGCGCATGCTGCCGGCGACCGTGTAGGCCAGGGCGAACGGTTCGAGGGCCTCACCGACCGCGGGCAGGCCGGACTGACAGCGCACGATCATCACCGGGTCGTCCTTGCCGACATACCTGCCGGCGATCAGGGACAGCCGCTGGGTGCTGGTCGCCACCGCCTGCTCGGCCGAGGTCTTCGAGGTGACGCTGTGCAGGACGTAGCGGGCCGGAGCGCCGATGTACATCAGCAGGTCGTACATGTCGGCCGGGCAGTCGAAGACGATCCGCTTCTCCTGGTACAGGTCGTACACCTCGAACTGGAAACCGGCGTGCATCTTCGCGTCGATCACCAGCCCGGCGGTGGTGAACGGGTCGGCGAACATCCGGAACAGCGGGAGGTTCCAGGCTCCCGGCTCGGTCTTGTCCGCCAGGAAGCACAGCACCGTCTCGGACGGCCGTTCGGCGAACTCCAGCTCGGCGTAGCCGGGACCCATGCCCCGCAGGTTCCCGGAGAAGGCGTCGGAGAGCAGATCCTGCCCGGCCCCGTAGAGCCCCAGGTCCCGGGCGATCCGGGTGGTCGCGTGAAAGACGTCCCAGGCGAACGAGTGCACCGCCGCGGCGTCCGGGCCGTGCTCATGCGTCATGATCAGAGCGAGATCGTCACCACAGGTCGCGACCTTGCCGTCGAGCAGCAGATCGCCGCGGGCCGCCTCGACCCGCCGGGTCGCCTCCTCGACCATGTCCGGGTGGACGGCGCAGTGGCCCACGAACCCCCCGGTGTCGGCCTTGATGATGCTCAGGGTCGGCATGACCGCTACCTCCTGACTCGGCGGGCGTGTTCACCGGACGTTCGAAGCCCTACCCGGGCGGCTGGACGGCAGTCCCGCCGCGGGCGGCGGACAACAGCAACCGCCGCTCGGCCGAGGCGATGACCCGCCGGGCGGCGTCGACCGCGTCCGGGTTGACCGACACCGAGGTGATCCCGAGGCGCACCAGGTGTTCGGCGAAGTCGGGCCGGGTCGACGGCGCCTGCCCGCACAACGATGAGGTGATCCCGGCGTCCCGGCAGGCCGCGATGATCCGTGCGATGGCGTCCAGCACCGCCGGGTCGGACTCGTCGAACAGCTCCGCGCATGTCCGCGAGTCGCGGTCGACGCCGAGGACGAGCTGGGTGAGGTCGTTGGAGCCGATGGACACCCCGTCGACGCCGAGCCGGGCGTAGGCCGGGATCCAGTAGGCCACCGACGGGACCTCGGCCATGACCCAGCGGTGCAGGCCGCGGTGGTCGCCGAGCGGGCTGGCGTCGACGGCGTCCAGGCAGGCTTCCAGCTCCCAGCGGGTCCGCACGAACGGGATCATGAGGTGCAGGTTCGGCGTCCGCTCCCGGACGCGGGCCAGCACCTCCAGTTCGAGGGCGAAGATCTCGGGTTCGCGGACGTAGCGGTAACAGCCGCGGTAGCCGATCATCGGGTTCGCCTCGACCGCCTCGAACCGCTCGCCGCCGGTGAGCCCGCGGAACTCGTTGGTACGGAAGTCCGTCGTGCGGTAGATCACCGGGCGGGGTGCGAACGGGCGGGTGATGCGCAGCAGCGAGGCGCTCATCCTCTCGACGAACTCCCCCCGCCCGCCGTGCGCGAGCAGCTCCTTGGGATGCACTCCGCCGAGCGCCTCGGTGAGCAGGAACTCCGCGCGCAGCAGGCCGACACCGTCCACCGGCAGTGCCGCGACCTCCTCCGCCCGTTCGGCGATCGCAAGGTTGACCAGCAGTTTCGTGCCGGTGGGCTCGGGTTCGGCCCGGCCGGGCCGAACCGCGGCGACGGTGGTCGCCGGCGCGCCCGCGATGGCCGCGGCCCCTTCGTGGACAGTTCCCCTGGTGCCCTCGACGGTGACCAGCTCGCCGGTGCGCAGCGTCGTGGTGGCCGTGCGGGTGCCGACCACGCAGGGCACCCCGAGCTCGCGGCTGACGATCGCGGCGTGGCAGGTCATGCCGCCGCCGTCGGTCACCAGGGCCGCCGACCGGCGGATGGCGGGCACCCAGTCCGGCGAGGTCATGGGCGCCACCAGCACCTCCCCGGGCCGCAACAGGGGGCACTGGTCGGGTGAGGTGAGGATGCGCACCGTGCCGCTGGCCCGGCCTGGCGCGGCCGGAAGGCCGCTGACCAGCGTCTTCCGCGCAGCCGGAAGCACTGGTGGTTCGGGTGCCCGCTCGCCGCTCGGCGCCGTGCCGAGGGTGGTGATCGGGCGGGACTGGACGAGGAAGGTGCGGCCGTCATCGCGTGCCCACTCGATGTCCTGCGGGCTGCCGTAGTGGTCTTCGACCTGGATCGCCAGCCGCGCCAGGTCCACCGCCTCGTCGTCGCTCAGGACCCGCTGGGCGGCATGGTCGGGGGCGAGCTCGACCCGGCGGTCGGAGCCGTCGGATCCCCGGACGATCTGGTGGCTCTTGCTGCCGACCCGGACCTCGAGGAGACGGGGTCCCCGCTTGCTCAGCGTGTAGGTGTCCGGCAGGAGCTGTCCGCCGACGACGACCTCACCGAGACCGAAGGCGGCTTCGATCACAACCCGGGACCGGTCGCCGGTCGCGGGGTCGGCGGAGAAGATGACGCCGGAGCGCGCCGCGTCGACCATCTGCTGCACGACGACAGCGATCGCCGGCTCGCCGCTGATCCGCCTGCTCGCCCGGTAGGCGAGGACCCGCGCTCCGAAGAGGGACGCCCAGCAGTCCCGGACCCGGTCGAGCAGGTCGCCGCCCGAGGTGTTGGTGAAGGTCTGGTTCATACCGGCGAACGAGGCCCCGGCGGTATCCTCCTCCGTGGCCGACGAGCGGACCGCCACCCACTCGGCACCGAGCCGCTCGTAGGCATCCAGGACGGCCCGGCGAACCGCGTCGGGCAGTTCGACGGCACCGACCCGCTTCGCCAGCTCGTCCGCCACGGCCGCGCACGCCGCCGGATCATCCGGGTCGACGCCCGCGGTGCGCGCCGCGAGCTCGGCGCGCAGACCCGCCCGTTCCACCGTCTGCAGGTAGGCCGATGCCGTGATGACAAATCCCGGCGGGACCGGCAGACCAGCCCGGACCAGTTCTCCCAGGTTTGCGCCTTTTCCCCCGGCCAGCGCCGTATCGCGCACGGACAACTCGTCGAACCAGGCCACCAGCGGTGTATCAGCCTCCATCAACGCCACCTCACCAGAGCTGCGCAACAAGCCTGACCGTTCTACCCCAGACCTTTCTCTCAGCTATACCCATAGCCGGACCGGCTGACAGCCTGCCGCCCGTCAGGCCATCCCGGTTCGCAGCCGATACACTTCTCAGCCGGCGGCCAAATCGGGCCGAGGCCGGATTGATACCTGGCGCAATCATAATTTCTGACCCATTGTGACCTTGGCTGACATCTTTGATGTCACCAAAAATGGTGGTAGTTCCGGTCGAAGGACGTTCGACGGAGGAACCGATGCCCGCATCCGGCGTCACGATGATCGAACGAAGCGTCGACAAGACCTACGAGTGGCTCAACCAGCTCGCTGACGCGCTTGGTAGTCCCGGTGACCGCCACTATGCGTACCGGGTGTTGCGGGCGGTCCTACACACGCTGCGTAACCGGCTGCCGGTGGACGCGGCGGCGCATCTCGGCGCTCAACTGCCCGAGCTGATCCGCGGGATCTACTACGAGTCCTGGCGCCCATCGGCCACCCCGCAGCCGTATCACCACGCGGCACAGTTCCTCGATCAGGTCGCCGCCGAAGCAGGTCTGACCGGGGAGACCCAGGCCGGCTATGCCGTGGCGGCAGCCGCCCGAGTGCTACGTCAGCACATCACCGCCGGCGAGCTGGATCATGTGTGCGCCGCGCTACCGACCGAGATCTGCGCTCTGCTGACCGACACGAAGTCCTGAGCAGGCTGCTGGATGATCTCCTTCGGCCGCCGCCGGCGCCGGCCTCGCGCACGCCTTTCGCCGGTCACGACGGCGTCGCCGGCGCCCAGCCGAGGTGGGGGGCGACAGTCTCGGCGATGTCCTCGAGCAGGCGCAGGTTGTCGCGCAGCCCGAAGGCGGGCGGCAGGAACGCGATGAGCTCGTCGCTGACCGCCAGGCTCGGGTCGGCGAGCAGCTGGTCGACGACGGCGGACGGGGCGCCGTGGTGCACGGGACTCATCGTGAACCGGGCGGGCGGGGCCGCCACGGGGGTCAGGGCGCCCTCCGGGCGCGAGGCCGCCGGCCCGTGGGTGCGCCGCTCCTCGTCGTAGGCCGCGTAGACGCGGGCGAGCTCCGGCGACGTGGCGGGCAGCACGGAGCGTGCGATGGCGACGCGCGAGGGCGAGGTTCCGGTGTAGGCGGCGCGGTAGGCCTCGACGGCGCGGGCCAGTTCGGCGCCGTAGTCGTCGATCTGGCCGTGCAGGATGGTGCTGAGCAGCAGTCGCAGCCCCTGGCGGCCGACCCGTTCGGCGGAGGCCACCGAGCCGCCGCCGTACCAGACCCGGTCCGGCAGCGTGGGGCTGGTCGGGCGGGCGAACAGCCCGGTGCCCGCGGCGACGAGCCCGGCGGGGTCGGTCACCTCGCCCAGCTTCTCGCCGCGGATGCCACGCAGGAACGTGGCGAGCCGGGCCTGGGACTGGTCCCGCCCGTCGTTCGGCTCCTGGCCGAAGATGTGGTCGTAGCCGCCCTGGCCGGTGCCGAGGCCGAGCTGCAGACGTCCGCCGCTGAGCAGGTCGGCCGTGCCGGCGGCCTCGGCGAGCAGCACGGGATCCTCGTAGCGGGCGCCGATGATGGCGGTGCCGAGGCCGATGCGCTCGGTGTGCTGCGCGACAGCCGCGTGGAACACCAGCGGCGACGCGAGGTAGTTGTCGAAGTGACGCTGGTAGACCCAGCCGGTGTCGTAGCCGAGCTGCTCGGCCACCCGGAACAGCTCGATGCCGTCCCGCAGCCCTTCGGCGGCGTGCCCGGAGGGGAAGGCGATGCGGGAGTTGAAGCCGAGCCGGAGCCGGCGCGCCTCCCCCGCGGCCGTGGCCGTGGCGGCGGTGGCCGTGGCGGCGGTGGCCGTGGCGGCGGTGTCGTTGACTGCAACGGTTGTCACGGGGTGCTCCCGTCGTTGTGGTGGAGGAGGGTCTGGTGGCGCTCGTCGGCGCCGGCGGTGTGCTCGACCCAGGCGGCGTGCAGCCGGGCGTAGTGGCCGGGGACGCGGACGAGGTCGTCGTGACGCCCGCTCTGGACGAGGCGCCCGTGGTCGAAGACGAGGACGCGGTCGGCGCGCTCGGCCGTCACCATGCGGTGGGCGATCGAGACCGTGGTGCGCCCGACCGTGAGCGCGCCGAGCGCGTGCTGCACGCGGACGTCGGTCGCGGGGTCGACGCCGCTGGTCGCCTCGTCGAGCACGAGCAGGTCGGGGTCGACCAGCGCGGTGCGGGCGAGGGCGACGAGCTGGCGCTCGCCCGCGGAGAGCCGGTCGCCGCGTGTGCCGACGCGGGTGTCGAGGCCCTCGGGCAGGGTGTCGATCCACGGCCGCAGGCCGAGCGAGTCGACGATCTCGTCGAGCGCCCCGGCGTCACCGCGGACCCCGGCGAGGATGTTGTCGGCGATCGTGGCGTCGAACAGGAACGGGTCCTGCGGGACGACCGCGACGCGGCGCTGGAAGGACAGGTCCGACACCTGGCCGGCCGGGAGGCCGCCGAGCAGGACGCGGCCGTGGCGTGGCGTGATCTGCCTGGTCAGCAGCCGGGCGAACGTGCTCTTGCCCGAGCCGGTCTCGCCGACGACGGCGACGTGCTCGCCCGCGGCGATGCCGACGGTCAGCTCCCGCAGCACGGGCGGGCCGTCCCCGTAGGCGGCGGCGACGTCGTACAGGTCGACGGCGATCGGCCCGGCGGGCAGCTCGCGGGCGTCCCCGCCTTCGACGACACCCGACGGCGTGGCGAGGATCTCCAGCGCGCGGCGCCAGCCCACCACCGCGTTCTGGGCCTCGCCGAGCATCTGGACCAGCATCTGCAGGGGCCGGACGAAGAAGGTGACGAGCAGGAGCATCGCCACCAGCTCGCCGGCTGACAGGTGCAGCGCCGGCTCCCAGCCGGTGTGGGCGGTCGACCAGCGGATGCCCGCGACGATCACCACCACGGTGACGAACGAGATGGCGATCTCACCGAAGGCGGTGTTGAAGTGCAACGGGACGAGGGTGCGGCGCTGCGCCGACGCCGTGTGCTCGACGGCGTCCTCGACCATGGCGCGGCTGCGTGCCTCGGTGCCGGTCGAGCGGATGACGCTGATGCCGGTGACGGCCTCACCCACGGTGGACTGCAGCGCTGACACGCTCTCCCGGACCACGGTGAACCGGCGCGCCACCAGCGCCTGCACGCGACGCATCGCGACGAACAGCAGCACCGCCGTCGCCAGCACGGGCACCGCCAGCTGCCAGGAGTACACCGCGATCAGCACACCGGCGATGATCATCTGGGTGACGTTGACGAGCAGCATGACGCCGCCGTTCTGCACGAAGGTCGTGACGGCGTCGACGTCGCCGGTGAGCCGGCTGACGAGGTCGGCGCTGCCGGTGCGCGCGAACGTCTCCGCGGCCATCTCGTGGATGCGCGCGACGCCGGCCGCGCGCAGCTCGGCGAGCGCGGCCTCCGTGCGCCGGTAGACACGCCGGTTCAGCCACCAGGAGGCGAGCACCGCCGTGACGGTCGCCGCGGCACCGACACCGGCGGCGCGCGCGACCACGCCGGCGGTTCCCTCGTGCGGCTCGAGCAGGCCGTGGTCCAGGGCGTACTGGACGGTCAGCGGCGTCACGATCCGGCCGGCACCGGCGACGAACGCCAGCAGCAGGGTGAGTGGCAGGCCGGCGGTGAGGACGGGCGTGGTCGAGGCGATCAGCCGGCCCAGCTCACGCGCCCGGGCCGGCCCCAGATCGGCGAGGCCGCGCTCACTCATCGACCGTGTCCGATCCCGCCGTGTCCGGGTCCGCCCCGTGGGTGCCGTACGCGCCGAGAATCCGGCGGTAGTCGGGCTCGGCGCCGAGCAGCTCCGTGTGGGTGCCGACGGCGACGAGCCGCCCCGCGCGCAGGAAGGCGACCCGGTCGGCGACCGCGACCGAGCTGGGACGTCCGCCGACGATCAGCACGGTCGTCCGCCCGCGCAGGCCGGCCAGCCCGCCGAGCACCCGGCGCTCCACGGCGGGATCGAGGGCCGAGGTGGCGTCGTCCAGCAGCAGCACGCCGGGCTCGCGCAGCAGCGCGCGGGCCAGGCACAGCCGCTGCCGCTGGCCGCCGGAGAGCCGGGCGCCGCGCTCGCCGACCCGGGTGTCGAGGCCGTCGGGCAGGTCACGGACGACGTCATCGGCGCCGGCGGCGGCCAGCGCCCGCCACATCTCACCGGCGGTGTAGGGACGCCGTTCGCGGGGATGGCCGTCGAGCTGAAGGTTGGCGTGGACGCTGCCGCCGAACAGCCACGAGGTCTGCCCGACAACGGCCAGCCAGGACGAGATCTCCCCGCGGGCGAGGTCGGTGGCGCGAACCCCGCCGATCTCGACGACGCCGTCGGTGGGGTCGACCTGGCGGCTGAGGAGCTCGACCAGGGTGGTCTTGCCCGAGCCGGTCGGCCCGACGAGGGCGACGATCTCGCCGGGGCGCACCTCGATGTCGACGTCCGCGAGAAGGCTCGTCCCGCCACGGACGAGCCCGACGCCCCGCGCCCGCAGCCCCAGCGCGGGGGCGGGAACAGGAACGGGTGGACCGCTCACCTGCCGGCCCAGCGCCCGCGGAGCCGGCGCCCGCGGGCCGGGAGCGGCGCCGCTGGGCAGGGCGTGGTCTCCGTGGGCGGTGGTCTCGGCGGCGTCGAGCACGGCGGCGACGCGGATATGGCCGGCCACCGAGACCGGCAGCATCCCCAGGAAGCGGCTGATCACGTTGAGTGGGATGGAGATGGTCAGCAGCAGGTAGACGACCTCGACGAGGACGCCGACGCTGAGGTCGCCGGTCTCGACCCGGCGCGAGCCGACGACGAGGACGGCCAGGACCGCGGCCGTCGGCAGCACCTCCAGGATCGGGTCGAACACCGAGCTGAGGTCGCCCGCCGCGGTGGTGGCCGCGCGCAGCCGGAGCGCCGCGGCACCGACCCGGGCCCGCTCGCGGTCGGCGATGCCGAGGGTCCGGACGACCTGGCCGCCCTCGATGCTCTCCAGCGCGAGCGCGCCGAACTCGCCGCGGCGCTCCTGCACCGCCCGGGCGCGCGGGCTGAGCAGACGCTGGTAGAGCAGGTTCACGCCGAGGACGGAGCCGACGAGGCCGACCCCGACCAGCCCGAGCGCGGTGTCGTGCCCGAAGAGCTGGACGATCGCGACGACCAGCATGACGACCATCCCGAGCGCGAAGTAGAAGAACGTCGTCGGGAACCACAGCGCGTCCACGTCGGACACGGCGGTGGACAGCAGGCGTCCGGGCGGATGCCGGCGGTGCCAGGCCAGGTCGAGGTCGAGATACCGGCCGACGACGGACCGCCGGACCCGCGCCTGCGAGCCGTGCTGCACGTACCCGGTCGCGATGCCGCGGATGACGATGGTCACCCAGCGCACCGTGGAGACGCCGAGGATCGCGCCGACCGCGATCCACCAGGTGGCGCGGGCGACGTGGCCGCCGGCGAGGGCCGGGACGATCAGATGGTCGGTGGCCCAGCCGATGGCGGCGGCACCGAGGATCATGGTGGTCCCGTTGACGATGCCGGCGAGGGTGGCGATCAGGGCCGGCCGCGGGTGGGCGAGGGAGCCGTCCAGCATCGTCCGCAGCCCTGGCCACAGGGTCGCGCCGCCGCGCGCTTCCCCATCCAGGTTCCTTCTTATGTTCACCAGAATGGTAGGAAATACTGGTCCCGTCCAACGCGTTCGCGCGATTGCACCGATCGCGGCCCGCGATAGATCCTTGGCTGTCGCCGATCCCGCCCGGATCCTCGGAGGCGGGCGGCGCCCGCGACCCGGCCGGCGGGATGGGTCACCATGGCGGCATGCGAGTCACGGCGCCGCCCAGCCAGCCCCGAGCCGGGAGCGCATGATGCCGGCCGGGCTCCCCCCGTCCGGTCGCGCGATCGGCCGTGAGGTGACCGCGGCCGTCGCGGCCGTCGCCGCACGGGATCCGGACGCGCTGCGCGAGGCACGCACCCGGCTGCGGGCCGTCGACGAGCTGCAGGTCCGGGACGTCCTGCACGGGCTGACCCTGGGGCTGATCGAGCAGGCGTTCCCCGACGGTCTCGACGCGGCCGACCTGCGCGCGCTGTTGGAGGACGTCCTGCGCTCGGCGGCGGCCTGGCTGCCGGAGCTGGACGCCTACCCGGTCGCCGTCGTGCTCACCGGCGTGCTGTCGGTGCACGAGGCGGACGCGCCACCGCTCGACGCCGAGGTGCTCCCGATCGCCTGCGCGGCGGTGGTCGGCCACCTGCTCCAGCGGCTCGGCGTCCCGCTCGACGTGGAGCTGGCCCGTGTCTTCGACGAGCTCCGCCAGGCTCAGACGATGGAGATGCCCTGAGGGCGAGCCGCTCGACGTCACCGTCGCGTCAGCGCGGTTCGATGATCATTTCCTGCCAGCGGCTGATCTGCTCACCGGTCGCGCCGTTGGCGGCGAGGTATCCGGTCGGGCCGCCGGGGGCGGCGTCGATCGTGTCGAGCACGCTGGCGATGGCCTTCGGATCGACGAGGATCGCGGTCCCGATGCCGCGCTGCTCCGACTGGCCGGACCGGCCCGGCCGACCCTCGCTCAGGTGGCGGTACTCCGGCCGGCGGCTCAGCGCCTCCCGGACCCGCTGGATCCGCTGTTCGGTGGCGAGATAGTCCGCGACGATCGCGTCGCGCTCGACACCGGCGGCGGCGAGCAGGACGGCCGTGGTGATGCCGGTGCGGTCCTTTCCCGCGGCGCAGTGCACCAGCGCTGGGGTGCGGTCACCGGAGACCAGGAAGTCCAGGATGCGGACCAGCCCCGGGCCGGCGTTCTCGAGCATGATCGCGTAGAACCTGGCGTAGTCTCCGCCGATCCGGTCCCGCAGCGCCTTCGGGTCGCTGAGCCCGGTGAAGTCCATCAGCGGCTCGTGCAGCCAGGTGATGCCCAGCTGCGGGAACCACTCGGCGGCCCGTGGGTTCTCGAACGGGGCGCGCAGGTCCACGACGCCACGCAGGCCCACCTTGTCCCGCAGCAACGTGATGTCGTCGGTGGTCAGACTGTCGAGGTTGTCGCCTCGGAGCAGCACGCCGGGACGCACGGTGCCCCCGGCCGCCGGTAACCCTCCGAGATCCCGGACGTTGTGGGCACCGGTGAGTTCTATCCACTGAGGCGTTTCCTGCGAGGCGGTCACCGGATGACACTACGGTGGACCGGTTAAGCGCGAGCAAACAAAACCCCAAACGCGGTTCCGCCCGGGGCCTCCACCTGCGCCGCGGCGCGTCCCGCGACGGCCTAGAGCTTGCGGGCGATCAGCGCGTAGGCGCCGATGTCCTCGTCCGCCCACTGCTCCGGATCGGTGTCGGGACGCCAGCGGTGCAGCAGTCTGAATCCGACTCTTACCGGCTCGGGCTCACGCGGCCCGGGCCGGTGAGAGTTTCGGATCGGTCAGCCGGACCGGCGGCGAGTGCGGCTTTGGCGACGGGGGCGAACAGCCGGAGCGTGTCGGTGAAGTAGCGGGTGGAGGGTACACCGAGCAGGCGCAGGGCGGCGCGGTGGTTGATCGCGACCACCGCCGCGGACACAGCGAGGAGGGCCCACCACGCGGCGGCGAGCAGGGCGCGCGTCGGCACGGGCAGGCCGGCGAGGTCCAGGCGCAGGCGGCGGATGTGGAAGGGAACGTGCTCCTGCTCGTCGGTGAGGATGCGCGCCACGACCTCGCGGGTCAGCCGGTCGCCGACGCCGTCACGGACCACCTGGAAGTAGCGCAGCGTGCACACCTCGGCGACGGTCAGGACCAGCACCTCGCGCGGCAGACGGGCCCGCCAGCGCAGCGAGCGGAAGATGGTGTCACTCCAGTGCGCCGCGATCGTCGGCCGTCCGGCGGCGGCGAGCAGCCGGGCTAGCAGCCGCGAGTGGTCCTGCTCCTCGGCGATGAACAGCCGCGCGGCTTCGAGGTAGCCGGAGTGGCCCGCCCGCGCGGCGGCCCGCATCATCCCCGCGCCGTCACTGGCTTCGCCGACCTGGATCCTGGCGAGGCTGGTGGCCAGCGCCCCGGGGATCTCAGCGCCCGCGCTCCAGTCCGGGTCGGGCCGACACCTGTTCGCCTCGAATCTGTGTCGCCATGACTCAAAGGCTTCTGGCACATCACCGAGCATGAGCCATAGTTGCACGACATTGGGAGAAACATCCAGATTGTCAACCTTTGTGACGGTTAGTCAATGCGGCTGAGCCGAGTCTGCGCGCCCACTCGAACCCCGGCGCCGAGCGGCCGTGCGCCAGGAAGATCGGTACCACCCCCGGGTTACACACGTCTACTTTGAGATCGGTTTGGGTGTCGCGGAGCAGGGACGGCGTCCGTCTTGCTTTGACCAGCGGGTTTGGCGGGCGACCTAAGACCAGTTGCAGCAGGCGGGCGGAGGTGCCGATCACATCCCGAAGTGCCCCCGGTGACCAGGACCGGAACTGTCCTGGTTCCGTCATAGCGTCTTCCCCATGAGTACCGAAAGAACATCCGCACCCGCGATCCGGCTCCTGTCCGTTGACTTCGACTGCCCGGACCCCGCCGAGCTGGCCCGCTTCTACGGCGACGCGCTTGGCCTGCCCATCGTCTACTCCAGCGACGACTTCATCCTGCTCGGCCGGGAGGGTTCACCCGGACTGGGCTTCATCCGGGTAGCCGACTACCGGCGTCCGACCTGGCCGGACCCGTCCCAGGGGAAGCAGGCACACATCGAACTGGGCGTCGACGACCTGGAGGCCGCCCGGGCCCGGATGCTGGCCCTGGGCGCCGTGGAGCCCCCGTTTCAACCACACCCCGATCAGCGGAGGGTGTTGCTGGACCCCGCAGGCCACCCGTTCTGCATCTCCACGCAGGGCTGAGCATCATCGGCCGGCCGATGACCACGACCGCGTAGTCTTGGTCAGAACCAGCCACCACACGAAATCTCAGTGCGACAACCAACGCCCGCTCGTGCCGCCGTGCGCTCGCCCTCATGACGACGCGCCCGGTCAGGCCAGCCGTGCCGCAGCGGCGGGGACTCAGCGGGAGCATGTCATTGCTCGGCGTCGGGGAAGTCGGCCTGCTGAACGAGCAACGCGACCTGCACTCGGTTGGTGGCTTGCAGCTTGTCCAGCAGTCGGGACACGTAGGCCTTCACGGTGGCGGTGCTCATATAGGCGATGTGGGCGACCTCCGCGTTGGACAGGCCTTTGCCGAGCGCGAGCGCGACCTCGAACTCTCGCTCGGTGAGAGCGGAGAGCTGGGCACGGGCGGCGTCCCGAGCGCTGGTGCCGGCGCGGGCGCCGGCCAGATCCATCAGACGTCGGGTGACCGACGGCGAGAGCATCGGGTCGCCGCTGGCGACCCTCTCGATGGCGTGGATGATCTCGGCCGGTGGGGTGTCCTTGAGCAGGAACCCGGCGGCTCCGGCCGCCAGCGCAGCAAGCACCTCCTCGTCGGCGTCGAAGGTGGTGAGCACGAGCACCTTCGGGGGTTGCGGCATGGCGTGCAACGCGCGCGTCGCGGCGATGCCGCCGACCCGGCACATGCGAAGGTCCATCAGTACGACGTCCGGACGCAGCGAAGCCACGGCAGCCACCACCTCGTCTCCGTCGGCGGCCTCGCCCTGCACCTCGATGCCTGGCGCGGCTCGGAGCATGAAGGTCAGCCCGCTGCGGACCAGGGCGTCGTCGTCGACGATCAACACGCGGATGGTCATGTCGTTCCCTGTTCCGTGGTGGCGCACGGCAGCCAGGCGCGGACCTGGTAGCCGTCGTCGGCGACCGGGTGGTACTCGATCCGGCCGCCGCTGAGGCTCACGCGTTCCCGGAGCCCGGTAAGCCCGGTCCCGGAGCCCGGTGGCGCCGCGCCCGTGGGGGTGACGGGGGAGGCGTGGTTGCGGACCGACAGCTCGATGCCGTCGTCGGTGTCGTGCATCTCGATGCGGACCCGCGCTTGTGGGGCGTGTTTGCGAACGTTCGTGAGGGCTTCCTGCACGACTCGGTAGAGGGCGCTGCCGGTCGAGGTGGAGCTGTGCTCGACGTGCTGGAGCACTCGCGGGGACACCGTGCAGGAGACCTCGAGCCCGGCGCTGCGGGACTCCTCCAACAGGGCTGGCAGGTCGGCCAGTGTGGGTTGGGGCAGCTGTCCTGCGAGTGTGGTCGCCCGCAGGAGGTTGATGACCTGGCGCAGTTCGTTCAGCGCCTCGTGGCAGTTGCTGCGGATGATCGCCGCTATGGTGACGACCTCCTCGGCCGAGGCGCCGCGGTTGTACTCCAGCGCGCCGGCGTGCACGGCCAGGAGCGAGAGGCGATGCGCCAAGACGTCGTGCATCTCGCGGGCGATCCGCTCGCGTTCCGCGCGTCGGGCGGCCGCGGCGCGTTCGATGGCCCGGTGCTCGGCGTCACGCACCTGTCGGCGCATGGAGTCCAGAAGCTGACGGCGCGCCCGGACGAACATCCCCCAGCCGGTGACCGCGAACGTTGCCAGCGCGCCGACGGTGAAGGCGCGGACGGCGTGCGGAACCGGGTACAGCACCAGCGCGGGCACGATGCTGACGGCGGCCAGGGCGCCGACCACGACCGCGGTACGCCAGTGCCGGTGCTCCGCGACGGTGAACGCACAGATCAGTCCGATCCCGCCGGCCAGCGTGGACACGACGCCGATCACGACGGCCACGACGGCAAACGCCACCGGACGGCTGTGCCGCCAGATCCAGATCCCGGCGAAGCAGCCCACTCCCAGGATCAGGTCCGCCACCCGCAGGGCAGCCGGCCGATCGGTGCCGCCGTAGAGGATGTTCTGGTCACTGGTCAGACCGACCGCCAGGGCCGCGACAGCCAGCCCGGCGTTGATCGCCGCTGCTCGTCGCCGGGACGTGGTCACCCGGTCAATGTACGAGTCTCGGGCGGACGGAACCGGAGTAGCGAACGACCATCGACCAAAGTCGACGCCCAGACGCCGAAGTGTCGACGGATGACCCCGGGAAGCACCGCATGGCCGCAGCGCGCGGCCTGCCGCTCCCGGCACCGTGGTGGACATGACAACTACTGACTACGTCGCCTTCGCCGCCGCGGACCGGAAACTCACCGGCACAAGCGCCGTCCTGGTTGGCGCACTGTCGCTGGTGATGGTGCCGCTGTACTTCGTGTACTCCGGGCCTCCCCCGGCGAACAACGTGCTGGTCCGAAACCTGGTCGCGGTCGTGGTCTTCGTGCTCTTCCTGGTCTTCACGACCGGGCTGAGGCGGGTGTTCGGCCGTGACGCCGGCCTCGCCGGTGAGATCGCGTGTACGTCTGGTCAGGTGTATGCCGCGATGACGCTGGTCGCCGCCTCGCTCGAGACCGGTGTCGTGCTCGAGTATCCCGATGGGTCCAAGGACCCCACCATCGACGGGCCCCTCGCCAACGGAATGGCGCTCATGCACGGCCCGATCGCCCGGCTGCTCATCGCCGCGTTCTTGATCGCGCTGGCAGTCGCCGTACACCGCACGGCCTCCCTGCCGCGTCGGGTCCGCAAGGGGTCGGTCCTGCTCGCCGTCGTCAACCTCGCCTTCGTGCCCTCGCTGTTCTTCGGCATGGACCCGGCGAACTTCTACGCCGCCAACGGCTGGGGAAGCACCGCCAGCATCGGCATCGTAAACATGCTGTGGACCGCTGCGATCGGTGCCGCGATCCTGCGCCGTGGGCACGCCCCTGCCAACATTCGCCGCCGCACCAACACCGCCATGTCCGCCGGCTGATCGCGCCCGACCGGTGCCATCGACAGCCCAACGGCAACCCCGATTCGGAGGAGATCGTGCGCGATGAGAGTGCATGGAACGCGGTGGTAGTGAAGAAGTCCCGCGCCTTGTTGGACGGATCGAACCTGTACCGCCGGGTGACGATCCGGCACGACGACGGACACCAGGAGAGGATCCGAGTCAGCCGTGCCCTCTGGAAACAGCTCAAGGCCGGTGACCGGCTGGTCAAGGAGGCGGGCCACGACCCGCGTCCCGCGTGACGCATTCGACGTCACCACGCGGCGCCCAGGCGCCACGAGGTGACTACTGGCGGGTCGCCACAAGGCGCGCGACCAACTTCCCGCAAGGAGACACCATGACTGCCACGTACACCTTCGACATCTTCTCCACGCTCGACGGCTTCGCCAACCACAACGGCGACTGGGGCGGCTACTGGGGCAAGCAGGGCCCCGAATTCCTCACGTATCGCGCCGCTGCCTACCGCGACCCGCTGCGCATGGTGCTCGGGGCCAAGACCTACTCGTCGAACGCGCCGTTCCTCAACGCGGGCTTCGACCGCAGCCTGTTCGACGGGTGGATCACGCGCATGTTCGACTCCCCCGTCACGGTGCTCTCCAGCCGGCTGACCGAGCCGCTCGAGTGGCCGGACACGACCATCGATTCCGGCGATCCTGTCGAGGTGGTCATGCGCCTCAAGGCCGAATCCGATGTGCCGCTGCGCTCCCACGGCAGCCTGACGCTCAACCGGGCGCTGCTGAACGCCGGCCTGATCGACACCATCGAGGTGACGGTCTTCCCAGTGATCTCCGGGACGACCGGCGTGGACCGGATCTTCGACGGGGCGGACGACTTCGACCTCGAGCTGCTCGAGGCCCGGACCTTCGACGGCCACACGCAGGTGCTGACCTACCGGCCGACCCGACACAGTTGATCGGCGGCAGCACGCCGAACCACATCGCCTACTCCAAGATCTGGAAGCCAATACCCAAAGCCGCCCTGTCCCGCACTCTGACCAACGCGCACGGGAATGCCACGGTCATCGCCGGCCCGCGCTACGCCCGAACGAGGGAGAAGTCATGACCCGTAACGTCGTGCTCTACGAGTTGCTGTCACTGGACGGGTACGCCGACGACCCCGGCGAGGACGACTGGTTCGGCGACGCCGACGACAATCTGACCGCTTTCCTCGCCGACACCATCGCCGGACAGGACACCGTGCTCCTCGGACGCCGGACCTTCGAAGTGTCAAGTACCGGGTTTGGTGGAGGCTGAGTTGTTATGCGCCGGCGGGCTGCCCGCTCAGGCCGGGCAGGAACCGGGTGCCCCACGCCCGCCCGGGATGCGCGAGGTGGGTGTGGGGCGCCAGCGTCACCCGTTGGCGACGACTCGGACGGGGTGGAGGGTCGCGGTCACCCGCTCCGTGTCGGGGAGGTCGAGCATTGTCTCGTCGACGCCGTAGTGCTTGGCGAGCAGCGGGAGCAGTTCTTTACCCGGGTCGGGGGTCAGCTCGACGTCGGCACGGATCTCCAGGGTGCGAAACGGATTGGCCGGGTCGAGGATGAACAGGTCCCCGCGACGGGCTTGCGTAGCAGGTTCTTGTGCTTTTGCCGGCTGGTGATCATGGACGTTCGCAGGGGCGCCCCGTGGAAGAGGTACCAGACCGCGGTCGATTGCGGCTGGCTGTCCGCGCTGACCGTGGTCAGGGCCGCGGTCAGGGGCTGGGTGAGCAGGTCCAGGTGCGAAGCCGGGATCTCGGCCTGCGCCGGTCTCGTCATGGGGCGATGAACTGGAGGTCGAGTTCTA
>NZ_JALKFY010000831.1:0-22194 GCF_023242985.1 Frankia sp. Mgl5
CCCCCTGGGGGGTGCCCGCCCGGCCCCCGCGGGGCACCCGCGCCCCCCCGTCCCCCTGGCCGGGCGGCCGCGGATCGTCACCGCGAGGGGTCGTACCAGACCTTCGCGGCGTTCCGGAGCCGGGCGATCACCTGGTCTCCGATCTCGAGGGCGGGCCGGTCGCCGGCCACCCGGGCCCGGGCACGCAGCTCCGTGCCGCTGACGGTGCCGCTGCCTGCCCCCGGGCCGGGGATGCTGGCCGCGTTGGCCGCGAGGGCGGCGTCCTCGTCCCGCACGGCGAGGGTGACCAGCACCTCGTGGCCGTGGTAGTCCCGCGCGACGACGCGGGCGAGGCGACCCGACTCCTGCCCGCAGCCCGTGCCGGACGGTGTCTTCCGGCGGTGAGCGTCCGCGGGCACGAGTTCGATCTGCTCGGGCCGGACGAGCACTGTCACCGGCACCGGCCCAGGACCGGGGGCGGTGATGTCGGCGTCCGTCCCGGTGACGGGCACCGTGCCCAGGGGTGTGCGGACCTCGCCGTCGCCGAGCCAGCCCCGGACCAGCACGGCCTCGCCCACGAAGCCCGCCACCCACGGGTCGGCCGGCATCGAGTAGACCCGGTGCGGCGCGTCGACCTGGACGATTCGCCCCGCCTGCTGCACCGCCACCAGGTCGGCCATGCTGAGCGCCTCGTCCTGATCGTGGGTCACCAGGATGGCGGTGGTGCCGTCGGCGAGCAGCGCCTCCCGGACCTCGCGGCGCAGCGTCGCCCGCAGACCCGCGTCCAACGCCGTGAACGGTTCGTCCAGCAGGATCAGAGCCGGCCGGGGGGCGAGGGCGCGGGCGATCGCGACCCGCTGCTGCTGCCCGCCGGAGAGCTGGTGCGGCATGCGGCGGCCGTAGCCCTCGAGCCCCACCAGCGCCAGCACCTCGGCGACCCGTCCGGACCGGCGGGTGGCGTGGTCCAGGCCGTATCCCACGTTCCGCGCCACGTCGCGGTGCGGGAACAGGGCTCCCTCCTGGGGCACGACGGCGGCGCGCCGGTGGTGTGGCGGCTCGTGGACGCCGGGTCCGGCGACGGTCCGGCCCCGCACGCTGATCTCGCCCGCGTCGAGGCGTTCGAAGCCGGCGACGGCCCTCAGCAGCGTCGTCTTCCCGCAGCCGGACGGGCCGAGCACCGCGAGCAGCGAGCCCGCCGGCACGACGAGATCGAGGCCGTCGAGTGCGCGGACCGATCCGAAGCTGCGCACCGCGCCCCGCACCAGCAGCGCAGGCGGGTCCCCGCCCGTCCCCGCGCGGCTCACCGGGACACCTGCGCGCCGGACACCGCCAGCACTCCGGTGCGGCGGGCGAGCAGCCAGGCCGGACCGGCGGAGACCACCAGCAGCAACGCCGCGTACGGAGTCGCCGCCGCGTACGCGGCGACGCTTGTCTGCGTCCACAGCTCGGTGGCCAGGGTGTCCATGCCGGTGGGCCGCAGGAGCAGCGTCGCCGGCAGCTCCTTGACGCAGGCGATGAACACCAGGGCGGCGCCCGACGCCACTCCGGGGATCATCAGGGGCAGCGTCACCGTCCGTAGGACGCCGAGCGGGCGTCTGCCCAGCGAGGAGGCGACCTCCTCGAGGACCGCCGGGGCCTGCGCGGCCGCCGCGGCGATCCCCGCGACGGCGAGCGGCATGAACAGGGCCGCATAGCCGAGGGCGAGCAGCCACGTGCTCTGGTACAGCGGGTAGGCGACGTTGATTCCGAAGAAGACCAGGGAGAGGCCGATCACGACGCCGGGCAGCGCGTGCGAGAGGTAGGTCAGCCGTTCGAGCAGGGCCGCCAGCCGCCCGGGTGAGCGGACCGCGAGGAGACCGACCGGCAGCGCGAGAACGGTGGTCAGCGCGGCGCCCGTGCCGGCCAGCCACAGCGTCGCCCCCGTCGCGCGGGCGACCTCACCGAGCGTGCCGGGCTCCGACACGCCGGCCGCCAGGCGCCGGGCGAGATTCACCGCCGGCAGACCCAGCGAGAGCGCGCAGAGCCCGGCCATCGCTGCGGCGACCGGGAGCCGAGCCCGTCCCAGGCGCAGCCGCGGGTGCGGCCGCCGGGCCCCCGACCCGAGCCGGGTGTAGCGGGCGTGCCTCGTGCGCGTCACGCTCTCCGCCGACAGGACGACCACGGTCAGCAGGACGAGGGCCGTGGAGAGCAGCACGGCGCCGGTCCGGTCGAAGCCGAGGTCGAACGTCACGAACACCGCGCGGGTGAACGTGTCGGTCCGCAGGATGGACACGGCCCCGAAGTCGGAGAGCACATACAGGGCCACCAGCAGCGCGCCGGCGCCGATCGCCGGGCGGATCTGCCCGAGCGTCACCGCGACACCGGTGCGCAGCGGTCCACGTCCGAGCGACGCCGACACCTCCTCCTGCGCAGGGTCCGCCCCGACCAGCGCCGCGGTCACCGGCAGGAACACATACGGGTAACAGCAGAGTGTCAGCACGAGCGCCGCCGGCCAGAAACCCTCCATCCCCCGGAACGTCGACACCCAGGTGAAGGCGGCGATGTAGGTCGGCACCGCGAGCGGGAGCGCCGCCAGGACGGCGAACGCCCGCCTGGCGGGGAGGTCCGTGCGCGTGACGGCGAAGCCCGAGCCGACCCCGAGTACCACGCAGGCGGCGGTGACCACCGCGGCCAGTGCCAGGCTGCGTGTGGTCAGCTCCGCGACGCGTGTGGTCAGCACCGTCTCGGCCCACCCCGCCCAGCCCGGCGTGAACGCCCGGACCAGCAGGTAGCCCAGCGGTATGGCGGTGACCGCCGCGGCACCGAGGGCCGCCAGCGACAGCAGCGGACGACGGGGCGGCGACAACCGGGACAGCGGAAGGGCCCGCGACACGGCGCTCAGGGTGTCAACCCCGACGCCTGGATGAGGGCGATCGTGCCCTCGAGACCATCGAGGTCGTTGAGGTCGACGTCCGGCGTGGTCAGCTCGGCCAGCGCGGGCAGCCCGGCCGGGCCGGCCACCCCGTCGACCACGGGGTACTCGAAGGTCTGCTCGGCGAAGTACGTCTGGGCGTCCGGGCCGAGCAGGTAGTCGACGAACGCCTGCGCCTCGGGGTCATCGGCGGCGGCGGTGAGGACCCCGACCCCGGCCACGTTGACCAGCGCGCCGATGTCACCGCCGGGGAAGAAGTGCAGCCGGGCGTCGAGCCTGTCCGGCGCGACGCCGCGCTCGGCCGCCAGCTCGCCCACATAGTAGTGGTTGATCAGGCCGACGTCGAGCGTGCCGGCGTCGACCTCCTCGAGAACCGCGAGGTTGCTGTCGCGGATCTGCGGCTCGTTGTCCGCGAGCCCGGCGAGGAACTCGCGGGTGCGCTCCTCGCCGTGCACAACGGTCATCGCGGTGACGAAAGCCTGGAACGAGGCGTTGGTCGGCACCACGCCGACCCGCCCGCTCCACCGGGGCTCGGTGAGCTCGAACACCGACGCCGGCAGCTCCGTCTCGGCCACCGCGTCCGCGTTGTAGACGAGGACCCGGGATCGCGCGGTCACCCCCACCCATTCGCCGTCCGCGGATCGGAAGCCCGCCGGCACCGCGTCCAGGCTTGCCGCGGGCAGCCGCGTGAACAGGCCCTCCTTGGCCACCGCGCCGAGCGCGCCGGCATCCTGGGCGAGGAAGACGTCGGCTGGTGACCGGTCGCCCTCCTCCAGGAGCTGGGCCGCCATCTGCGCGGTGTTGCCGTACCGGGCCTCGACGTCGATGCCGGTGTCGGCGGTGAACCGCTCGAGCAGCGGCGCGATCAGATCCTCGTTCCGGCCGCTGTACAGGGTGAGGGAGTCCTCGGCCGCGGAGCCGCCGTCGTCGCCGCAGGCGGTGAGGACGGTGAGGGCGGTGACGAGCGCCGCCAGTGTGAACCCGGATTGCGCTCTGCGGCGTGCGTGGCGGGCGCGTCGCCGCGGGTGCCGGTGGGCGTGCGGCGCGTCGTCGGGGGTGCTCGCGCGGACATCAGGCACGGCAGAAGTCCCTCTCTGTGAGACGTGCTGGCAGCGCGACCGGGCCCGGCGCAACTTCTACGATGTTTGTAGAACTTAGCGGAGCCTTACCTTAAACCTGATTACTGTGGCGCGGTTCACATATGCCATGCAAAGGCTCGCCTGGGCCCCGCTGACCAGCGCGTTCACGGCCGGCAACCGGCCGCGGCCCGGGGTGGGGGAGGGTCAGCAGTCCCTGTTCGTGAAGGCGAACGGGAGGGGAAGGTCGACCAGCGCCTCGATCGCCAGACCGCAGGACGCGGCGGCGAGCGCCGCCGGGAGCGCGGACAGCGCAATCCGGTTGAGCCGGTTCCCGGGCGGCGGCACCAGCAGCGCGGCCACGCGGCGCGGGACCGGGCCGGACCCGGACGGCAGCCGTCGTCGTCGGGCGCTGACCGGTGCCCCGTACCGGCCGCCGACGCCTCGGAGGCGGCCGAGATCGCGACGGAAACTGCCGATGTGCAGGGTGGTCGTGCCGCACACGGCGTGGGGTGAGGTCGTCAGCAACGCGGCTGTGCTGATCGCGCGGGCCACGACGCGGCGGTCCCGGGTCACCTGGGCGGCGTCCTCGTCCGCCCAGCGTTCGACGGCGTACTCGAGCGTCGGCGCGACCGCGCGCAGGCCCGGATGCGCGGCGGCGGCGAGCCGCGCGGCGAAGCTGAAACGGTGATGCCGGGCTGCCAGGTGGGCGCGCTCGTGCGCGATGACGATCTCTCGTTGCTCGGCGGTGAGCACCGACATCATGCCGCTGGTCACGACGATCCGACCCGGTGATCCGGGTAGGGCGAACGCGTCCACCCGGTCGTCGGGCACCACGACGACCTCGGCGGCACCGGGCAACGCCGCGGCCTGCGCGTGCGCCGACCGAAGCCCGAGCCGTTGCCGGCGTACCGTCGCCCCGACCGCGCCGACCTGCGCGCAGAACGCGGCGAGTGACGCCCAGGACAGCCACCGGGGAGTGACGGCGGTCCGCCAGGCGCCGGTCACCGGCCCGGTGCCGACCACCAGGCCCCAGAGCTCGACCGCGGCCGGAGCCGCGAGCGCCGCGAGGCTGATCATGCTGGCCGCGGCGACCAGCACCGCCGCGACGGTGCAGGCGACGACCGCCGTCCGCGGCCACAGCCGATCCACCAGCGCACGGATGACCAGCATTGTCAGCAGGGGGGCGACGAGCACCGACCCGAGGAGATGATCACTCATCGGACTCGGTGATCAGGGATCGCAGCAACGCCTCGTCGCCGGGGGAGAGGGCGGCGAGGAAGTGAGCCAGGGCCACCCGGTGATCGGCCTGGTCGTCCAGCAGCCGTGTCATCCGCCGGGCGGCGGCGGCGGCCGGGTCGTCCGCGGCGTAGCGGTACGCACGGCCGTCGCGGTGTCGTGTGACCAGGTCTTTGGCGTGCAACCTGGTCAGGATCGTGACAACGGTGCTGTAGGAGAGCGGGACCGACCCGGGAAGCCGCGCGCGTACCTGGGCGGGCGACAGCGCGCCGCCGGACTGGGCCAGGATGTCGACGATCTCCGTTTCGAGGGAGCCCCGTGCCCGGCGGCCCGTCGCGGACCGACCTGTCGGGTCGACCCGCTCGGCGTCCGCGCCGGCGGGCCCGCCGTTCTCGGCGTTCTCGGTCGAGGCACCGTCGGGGCCGCGCCGCTCGCCGGACGGCGTCGCCTCGTCGGGGCTCATATGCCCACCCTACGAGTGGGTCGGCACGGTCTGGGCGGTCTCAGCCGGGTCGGTTCAGGCGGCCGAACGCGTGGGTCAGTGGCTGCCCGAGCAGGATGGGCCCCGCCAGCGACCCGACCGGGGCGGTCCGCAACGGCGGGGCCACAGCCCACCGCCCGCCCCGCGCCGTCCGCTCGCCCACCCGGACCGCGCCCCGCCGGAGCACGGCCGCGAGGTGCTCCGCGCGCGGTCGGCTCAGTCGCGCCCGTTCGGCCGCGGCCGCCGTGCCCGCGCCGATCGCCAGGCAGAGCAGGAGCACCGGCAGCGGCCCCAGCGAGGGAAGCGCGATCTCGTACACCGCGTAGTGCGTGAGATAGGTGTACAGGGACGAGCCCGCGATCCCCCCGGCGAGCGCGACGACAGCCCCGGGAAGCGGCACCCGTGGGACGAACACGAGCGCGGCCAGGCCCACCAGCACCACCGTCTCCCGTGTCGGGTTGCCGAAATAGCCCGGTACCGTCGCGGCCGCGATCCCCAGCACCGCGAGCCGCCCGCCGGTGCCCGCCGCCCGGCAGGCGAGCCAGCCGAGCATGAAGAACCACGCCGCGCCATGCGTGACGTAGAACGCGCTGGGGAAGGTCCCGACGTTGTCCGTCGGGATGTTGACCAGCAGCGCGAGCCCCAGCAGCACGAGGGCGAAGACGAATCCGTTCCGTTGTTCCCAGCGTCGAACCGCGGGGATCGCGAACAGCGCGGCCAGTACGACCAGCACCTGGACGAGGACCTCGACGAACCAGTACCCGGGCACCCCGCGGCGCAGGTAGTTGTCGATCAGTGCCACGTTGGACAGGCCCACGTCCGGGGCCCTGGCCGCCCGCCAGGCCAGCCAGAGCATGGACGGGACCGCGATGCGCCCGGCGGCGCGCAGGATCCGGCGGCTCGTCGCCGCCCCCCGCCCGGTGCCGCCGGTGCCGCCGGGACCGCCGGGCGTCAGGCAGAACCGCGCGAAACTCCACCCGGCGATGACGAGGAGGAGATGCGCTCCGCCGAGCAGATGGAACAGCCCGACATGGTTGGCGACGATGAGCACCACGGCCACCGCCCGCAGCACGACGTTTACCTCGACGGTCCGGATGAGACCGGTCCCGGTTCCGGTCGTGCGGGCCGGGACGGTGCCGCCGCCGTCCCGGCCGCGTGCGTGCCGCCGTCCGGGTCGTCGCGTGTACCCGTCGCGCTGGGCGGCGAGGCGTTCGAGTTCGGCCACGGGCATCGTGGGCCAGGCGGTCGGGAGATGACCGAGCACGCGCTCGATCTCCAACGACATCCGCACATAGGTCAGAGAGTCGCCGCCGAGCCCGACGAAGGTGGCGTCATCCGCTACGTCGGCGTGGCCCAGGATCCGGGCGAACCGCGTGCGAACGACCGACGTCGCCGCGGGAGACAGGGCTGCAGGCGGGCCGGACGGGTGCGCGCCGGACGTCTCGGCCCCGGAGGGGTGCGCGTCGGCCCATGCGCGGACGGCCGGATAGTCGATCTTGCCGTTGGGCCGGCGGGGGAGCGCCTCGACGGCCAGCACCCGGACATGGGCCGGTGGCAGGCGCAGCCGGGTGGCCAGGACGGCGGCCGCCTGATCGGTCCCGGGTGCCGTCACCAACACGGTCAGCTGTTCGTCCGTTCCGACGCACGCCGCGCTCAGGCCGCGCTCGGCGAGGATGCGCTCGGTGCGGTCGAGGTCTATGCGCAGACCGAACAGCTTGACGAAGCGCGAGGCCCGTCCGACGATCTCGTACAGCCCGTCCGGTGCGCGGCGCGCGATGTCACCGGTCGTCAGAGCCTCCACCGTGCGGCCCGCCGCGAGGTCCACCGCGTTCTCGGCGTATCCCATCATCACGTTCGGTCCCCGGTAGACCAGCTCGCCCTGCGAGGGCTGGTCGGGGTCGGGGACGATCTCGAACGATCCGCCGGGGATCGGTCGTCCGATCGACTCCGGGCGGGTCATGGCGAGGTCCGGCGGCAGGTACGCCATCCTCGCGGTCGCCTCGGTCTGGCCGTACATCGCGAAGAACCGCCAGCCGCGGCACCGGCCGAGCCGTGCGAGTTCACGGATCCGCTGTGGCGCCAGGGCGCCGCCGGCCTGGGTGACATACCGCAGGAGCGGCAGATCCATGTCCTCGAAGCCGATCCGCCGCAGCAGGTCGAACGTGTACGGCACCCCGTGCAGGCTGGTCGCGCCCCACTCGCGGAACATCGTCCAGAACCGCTCGGCGGTGACCGAGCCCTCGGGGAGCAGCAGCCCGGCGCCGCGCGCGAGGTTGCTGTTCACGACCGAAAGGCCGTAGCAGTAGTGGATCGGCAGCTGGACCGGTGCGCGGTCGCTGTCCCGGATATCCAGGTACGACGCGATCGCCTCGGCGTTCGCCTGGACGCCGTCGGCCGAGAGCCGGACGAGTTTCGCGGATCCGGTCGAGCCCGAGGTCGACAGCAGCAGGGCAAGGTCGGGGTGCAGGTCCCGGGTCGGCTCGGTGTGGTGCTCGCGCATCCGCCAGCCCTCCGGCGCGCGCGCCAGGACGACGTCCGGGCGGTACACCGCGGTGAGTTCCCGAGCCTGCTCGTCGTCGGGGCCGACGAGCAGCACGGGATGCCCGGCGGCGAGCGCGGCTAGGTAGACCACGAGCGGCTCGGGGTCGTCAGACAGCTCGGCGGCTCCCCGGATCATCACCAGCCGCCGCGTCGGGCCCAACCTCGTGACGGCCTGGTCCACCCGGTCCGCGAGCTGGTGGTAGGTGAGCGTTGATCCGTCGGCGCCGACGGTGGCGAGCCGGTCACCGAAGACGCGTAGTCCGCGCGCGAACGGGACGCCAACGCTGGCACGCATCTCTGGCAGGCCCCGACCCTCGCACAACGCAGACGACGACACCGGGTGGATGACGGCGGACTGGAGATGGGCCCGTGTCAGGGCCAGTCCCCGTACATGCCCACGTCATCCACCCAGGTGGAAGGCGCTTAGCTTAAGCTCACCTTTCCCTGGAACGCCAGAACCGGGTCCTTCGTTCGGCAGGCAGGGTGAACGGCGCGATGTCGGCGAGGCGGCAGTGTGACGGGAGACGCCGGCGGGTATGGGCAGCCGCGTGGTGAGGGCGGGACGTCCCCTCGGGGGTGAGTCGAGGGGATCAGTCGTCGCCGGCCGGGGACGGACCGCCACCGAAGGTCATGTCGACCAGGGTGAGGTAGAGGCGGTCCGGCCGCGGCAAAAAATTGATCTTCGAGAGGGCCTGGTCCTGCCCCGCGGACTCGACCACGAACTCGCCGTAGCCGAGGAGCCGCCCGAGCGGGTCCCGGTTGTAGGTGAGATCCGTGATCTTCGACAGCGGCATCGTCTGAACCTTCCGGAAGACTATGCCGGACACCTTCAGCAACCGCTTGTCGGTGATCATCAGGTGGTCGAAGTGCCAGTCCGCGATCTTCCAGAGCATCCGGAGGATCATGAACAGGGCGAAGTACCACAGCACGGTGGTGATCGGCCCGGTGTCGATGCCCTGCGCCGCGAAGAGGATGTTCACGACGAGCGCGAGCATGACGGCACCCAGTGTCTGCAGAAGGACTGGCAGCATGATGGCCCAGTGCAGCCGGACCATCATCACCAGGCGTTCCTGGGAGGCCAGGTACTTGGTGTCCCGCAGCGCAGGGTCGGGAAGCTGGAGTCTCACCACGGACGAAGTGTCGCAGACATCAGGCCTCGCCGGGACCGCATCACAGGGCTGTGTCTGTCACGAACTCCGACACTCCGTTCCCGATGTCCTCGAGCCAGCCGAACACCCGGTCGATGATGCTCGCGGCGCTGTCCGGTGCGGTGACGACGAAGAAGATAAGGAATGCGATCGCACCGTACTTGACGATCTTGTCCACGGCGGGCCTCCGGGCCGAGTTGGGGGAACGGGGTGCGCCCAAAGTATCGCCGTTGCGATCGACGTAGGTACGTGAATCGCGCCGATACGCTCGGCTATGTGGTCAGTGAGTGGTATGACCCTGCCGACCTGGCACGACGGGTCACAGAGCAGGACAAGGCTACACCGGGCGAACGCACCCCGTTCGAGCGGGATCGTGCCCGGGTGCTCCATTCGAGCGCCTTGCGGCGACTTGCCGGAAAAACCCAGGTCGTGGGCCCGCTCGACGACGACTTCCCGCGCACCCGGCTGACCCACTCGCTCGAGACGGCGCAGATCGGGCGCGGTCTGGCCCGCTCGCTGGGCGCCGATCCCGACCTGGTGGACGCCGCCTGCCTCGCCCACGACATCGGGCATCCCCCGTTCGGTCACAACGGAGAGGCGGCGCTCGACCAGGCGGCGCACACCTGTGGCGGGTTCGAGGGCAACGCCCAGAGTCTGCGCGAGCTGACCCGGCTCGAGGTGAAGATCGTCGCGCCCGCCGGGGGGACCGGCGGTGGCGCGGCCGGCGGCGGCGCGGGGCTGAACCTGACCCGGGCGACTCTGGACGCCGCCGTGAAGTACCCGTGGCTGCGCCGCGCCGGCACGCCGAAGTTCGGGGCCTACGCCGACGACGCCGGCATCCTCTCCTGGGTGCGCCGCGACGCCCCCGGCGCGCGGCGCAGCTTCGAGGCCCAGCTCATGGACTGGGCGGACGACGTGGCCTACTCCGTGCACGACCTGGAGGACGGCGTCGTCGCCGGGCACATCGACCTCGCCGCGCTGCGTGACCCCGAGCTGCGTGCCGAGCTGGCCGCCCGGACGGCGGCCTGGTACCCGGACGTCGACGCGCCCGCCGCGGCGGCCGGGCTCGACCGGCTGCGCGCCCAGCCGTGGTGGATCCGGGAGGAGGTCAGGTCCGTCGCCGGCCTGGCCGCGCTGCGCGCGATGACCAGCGAGCTCGTCGCCCGGTTCTCGATGGCCGCGGTGCGGGCCACCCGCGAGCGGCACGGAGATGAGCCGCTGCGCCGCTACCGGGCCGACCTGGTCGTGCCGGTGGAGACGCTCGCCGAGTGCGCGGCACTCAAGGGCGTCACCGCGTGGTACGTGATGGGCCGGCCCGGCGCCGCCGAGCGGCGGGCCCGGCAGCGCGAGCTGATCACCGAGCTGGTCGACCTGCTCGCGGCCAGCGCCCCGGCGTCGCTGGACGCGCCGCTGGCCGACTCCTACCGGCACGCGGCCGACGACGCGGCCCGGCTGCGGGTGGTCATCGACCAGGTCGCCCGGCTCACCGACGCCAGCGCCGGGCGCCGGCACGCGGCACTGACGGGCCGCCCGCTGCCGAGGGCGCTGTGACCAGCGAAAAACGACGTACGCTGTGATCGCTGCCGACAGCGTTTGGGATGGGATGTGACCGTGGCGCGATGCTGGAGTGATCCGGGTGGTCCGTCGGGCGCGTCCGTTGTGGTTCGGGGCGCATCATGGTTCGGCCGGAGCGCGCCACTCGATGTGGTCGGGCGTGCGCGTTCGGTGACGTCGCCGTCGCGGTCCGTGGGGTCGTCGATCGGTCGCCTACGGAGTTCCTGCCGGCAAGATCGGCACTGTCGGCCGGATGACAAGTACCATCACGCTAAAGGACCGTTGACATCGGCGTCATCGGTGGCACCGTCCGGCCGGCGGCATAGTAGCCCCGGCGGTCGGCCATACCACCGGCAGCGTCGTATCAGGTGACCGGACACAAATAACCCGCGACGCGCAACCCCCGACCAGGGCGCGCCGTCTATCCAGTGACTCGGATCAGTGACTCGGACCAGTGACCTCGGAGCCCGCCGCTGGTGGGTCCGCCGGACGTGAGCAGGGAGGGTATCGGTGGCCGGACGCATCCGCGACGCTGACATCGCTCTCGTACGGGAGCGCTCACCCATCGCGGACGTCATCGGTGACCACGTGCAGCTCCGTCCGGTCGGCGGTGGCAGCCTGGTCGGCCTGTGCCCGTTCCACGACGAGAAGTCACCGTCGTTCAACGTGCGGCCCTCGGTCGGGTTCTTCCACTGCTTTGGCTGCAACGAGGGCGGGGACGTCTACGCCTTCATCCGCAAGATCGACGGGTTGACCTTCCCGGAGGCCGTCGAGCGGCTCGCCCGGCGGGCCGGCATAACGCTGACCTACGAGGGCGGGGGCACCACCAGCCGCGCGGTGACGAGCCAGCGCCAGCGGCTGCTGGACGCCCACCGGCTGGCCGCCGAGTTCTACGTCGAACAGCTCCACTCCTCCCCGGACGCCCGGGCCGGCTGGGAGTTCCTGGCCTCGCGCGGCTTCGACCGGGCGGCAGCGGAACAGTTCGGTCTCGGCTACGCGCCGTCGTCCTGGGATGCACTGACCAGGCACCTGCTCGCCCGCCGGTTCACCGCCGAGGAGCTGGAGCTGGGCGGGCTGGCGAAGCGGGGCGGCCGCGGCGGCCTCATCGACCGGTTCCACCACCGCCTGCTGTGGCCGATCCGTGACCTCGGCGGCGAGGTCGTCGGTTTCGGTGGCCGGCGCCTCGCAGAGGGCCCCGATGCCGGTCCCAAGTACCTGAACACCGCCGAGACGCCACTGTTCAAGAAGGCGAAGCTCCTCTACGGCGCCGACCTGGCCCGCCGCGAGATCGCGCGCCGCTACCAGGTTGTCGTCGTCGAGGGCTACACCGACGTCATGGCGTGCCACCTGGCCGGGGTGCCGACGGCGGTCGCGAGCTGCGGAACCTCCTTCGGCGCCGACCACGTCGCGATCGTCCGCCGGCTGCTGATGGACTCCGACGCCCGCACCGGCGAGGTCATCTTCACCTTCGACGGGGACAAGGCGGGCCAGGCCGCCGCCCTGCGGGCCTTCGAGTACGAGGACCGCTTCGTCACCCAGACCTTCGTCGCGGTGCAGCCGGACGGCCTCGACCCCTGCGACCTGTGGACGCAGCACGGTGACGCGGCCGTGCGCGACCTGGTGGCCAGCCGCCAGCCGCTGTTCGAGTTCGCCATCCGCGGCGTGATCGACCGCTACGACCTCAACACCACCGAGGGCCGCCTCGCCGCGCTGGACGCGGCAGCCCCGCTGGTGAACCGGCTCAAGGACGCCGGCATGCGGCACCGGTACGCGGTGAACCTCGACCGCTGGCTCGGCTTCCTCGACGAGCGGTTCGTGGTCGAGCGGGTGGGGCAGCACCGGTCGCAGCCCGGGGCGGCCGAGGGCGTCGGCGCGCGCCGACGGCTGGACCCGGCGCCGGACGATGCGACCGCCATCGTCGAACGGGAGACCCTCAAACTCGCCCTGCAACATCCGGGGCTGGCCGGGCCGATGTTCGACACGCTGTCCACGGAGCTGTTCACTGTTCCCGCGCACCGTGCCGTCCGGGAGGCGATCGCCGTGGCGGGTGGGGTGTGCGCGGGTCTGTACGCGGCCGGTGACCCGTCCGGCTGGGTTGCGGCGGTGGTGGATGCGACGCCGGAGGAGGAGCTCCGGCGGTTCGTCCTCGCGCTCGCTGTCGAGGGGGTGCTGTGCGACCACGATGTGGACGACCGCTACGTCGACGATCAGATGTCGCGTGTGCAGGAGCTGCATGTGACCCGTCGGATTCGGGAACTCAAGTCGCGGGTGCAGCGACTGAACCCGGCATCCGACACCGATGCCTTCAACCGTGCGTTCGGTGAGCTGATTGCTTTGGAACAGCACAAGCTCCAACTCCGGGAGCGGGGCGTAGGTGCCGCGTAACCTGGGTCGATCCCGAGAAGGAAGTGACGAGATTCCGCCCATGAGTCCTACCGTCCTACCCCGCGAGGCCCAGGTGGACGAGGTCAAGGACCTCATCACCCGTGGCAAGGAGATCGGTTTCCTCACCACCGAGGACGTCACGGTCGCGATTCAGGCGGCCGAGCTGCCCCCCGAGCAGGCCGAGACCGTCCTGCAGGTGCTCAACGACGAGGGCATCGAGGTCCTCGAGGCCGGGGGGGAGAACGCCGACGAGGCGGATCTGCTGGCCCGTCGCCGCCGCGAGGAGGAGGAGCTCGCGCTCAAGGCGCCGACCTCCGACCCGGTGCGGATGTACCTCAAGGAGATCGGCAAGGTACCGCTGCTCACCGCGGAGGAGGAGGTCGACCTCGCCAAGCGGATCGAGGCGGGCCTGTTCGCCTCCGAGAAGCTCGCGGTGGCGACGAAGAAGACCTCCCCGCAGATGCGGCGGGATCTCGAGGCCATCGAGCGGGACGGTCAGATCGCCAAGCGGAAGCTCGTCGAGGCGAACCTGCGGCTCGTCGTCTCGATCGCCAAGCGCTACGTGGGGCGCGGGATGCTCTTCCTGGACCTCATTCAGGAAGGCAACCTCGGCCTCATCCGCGCGGTCGAGAAGTTCGACTACACCAAGGGCTACAAGTTCTCCACCTACGCCACCTGGTGGATCCGGCAGGCCATCACCCGCGCCATCGCGGACCAGGCCCGGACGATCCGCATCCCGGTGCACATGGTCGAGACGATCAACAAGCTGATCCGCATCCAGCGCCAGCTCCTGCAGGATCTCGGCCGGGAGCCGAGCCCGGAGGAGATCGCCAAGGAGATGGACCTCACGCCCGACAAGGTGCGGGAGATCCTCAAGGTGTCGCAGGAGCCGGTCTCCCTGGAGACGCCGATCGGTGAGGAGGAGGACTCCCACCTCGGCGACTTCATCGAGGACTGCGACGCGGTCGTCCCGGTGGACGCCGCCAGCTTCATCCTCCTGCAGGAGCAGCTCGACTCCGTGCTGCACACGCTGTCCGACCGCGAGAAGAAGGTGATTCAGCTGCGCTTCGGCCTCACCGACGGCCATCCGCGCACGCTGGAGGAGGTCGGCCGCGAGTTCGGGGTCACCCGGGAGCGCATCCGGCAGATCGAGTCGAAGACGCTGTCGAAGCTGCGGCACCCGTCCCGGTCCCAGAAGCTGCGCGACTACCTGGAGTAGTCGTACTCGGCGAGTAGTTGGACTCGCTGTAGCGGTTCGTTGACTAAGTGTGTCCGTCCTGTCAGGGTCGGGCATTGTGACGCAGCGGTCAGGCAGTCCGGAAGGATCTGCGGCTCCCGGACTCCCTGACGGTTCGGTGCCGGTTCCGGCGTTGGAACACCGGGCGCGCGTCGTACCGTCCGGATCCGCTGGCGCGCGCAACGGCCTCGGGGCGATCTGCGCTCGGGCGCTGCTCGCCGCGACACCGCAGGCCCGGCGGCCGGGCATGGCGCTGTGGCTGCTCGGGCCGGGCCCGAGCGGCCCCGACGGGCGGGACGACAGCGCGTGGCGTAGCCGCCGCTCCCGCGAGGTCTTCGTCCGCGACGTGCTCGCTCCCTACCTGGCGCCCGAGCAGGACCTGCTCGACGTCGGCTGCGGCCCCGGATACCTGGCCCGGGCGGTGGCCGGGCGGGTGTGGTCGGTGTCGGCGATCGATATCTCTCGGGGCGCTCTCGCCTGCGCACGGGTGCTCAACCCGGCACTCAACATCGACTACCGGACGCCCCGGCAGTTCTTCGAGTCCGGCCGCCGGGTGGACGTCGCCGTGTGCCTCGCACTCGCCGAGCAGCTCGACGACCATGACCTGTCGGCCATGCTGACCTCGGTGCGGGCCGTCCTGCGGCCCGGGGGTCACCTGCTCATGCAGGTGGCGGTCGACGAGCCGGACGACGGGCTCGCCGCCGGGCCGGGCGCGCGCGGCGAGGGTGACTCGCGGGTGCGCGGTGGCACACCGGCACGGCCGGGCCCGGGCACGCGGCGCCGCTCCGGGCCGCACCGCACCGTCCGGACCAGGGCGCGGGCGGCGCGGCTGGTCGAGTGGGCAGGTTTCACCCACGTAGAGATCATCACGGCCGCGGTGCCCCAGGTCGAGAACCCCGAGGGCGCCGAGACCCTGGAAGGCACTGGGCGCCTGGACGGCGACGGCGTGGTCCGGCGGCTCCTGGTGGCGCGGCGCCCGCTCGGCGCGCCGGCCGGCCATCAGGGTGCCGGCCTGGAGCAGGCCTGCGAGGAACGCGCGGCGAGCGCCTGACACCCCGGATTGGCAGCCCGGGCGGCTTGCGGTGTCCGCGTTCCGCTACCGCACGGCCGGGGTTCCGGTCGTCCGGGGCGGCTGGCTCGCCGCAAGCACGTCCTCGGCGGGGGCCGGCACGACGGGCTCGCAGCCCAGCAGGGTGTTGAACACGGCGCGGGTGTGGGCCCGCGGGTCGGTGCAGGCACTCGCCCACTCCGCGGCCTGGCGGCCGGCGCGGGTCAGCCGGGCCCGATCGGCCAGCAGATCCAGCAGGACGCGCGCGAGCGCCTGCGGGGACTCGTCGGACGGCGTCCACCCGGTGTCGCCGTTGCGGTAGGCGTCGCGGGCGCCGCCCCGCGCCGGGCCGATCACCGCGCACCCGGCGAGCTGGGCCTCGAGCAGGGCGAGGCCGTACGCCTCGCCGCTCACCGGCGGTGACGTCCTGGTCCGGGTGCACAGGGCGAACAGGTCCGCCGTCGCGTAGAGCCGTGCCAGCGCCTCGTCGCCGGGGTTCTCATGCAGCTCGGTGTGCTCGCTGGCGGCGACGAGCGCGTGCAGGGCGCCGGGCGCGGGCCCCGGCCCGGCGACCACCAGGCGCACCGCGCCCAGAACGCGGCGGGCCTCGGCCACGGCCTCGACGAGGGCGGGCAGGCCCTTGGCCTCCCATTCGTCCAGGCGGAACACGCTGAGCACGGTGGGCACCGGCGGCAGCGGGCGCCGCCGGCCGGCCTCGGCGAGCAGCGTGTCCCGCCACCGCTGCTCGAGGCCCGGGGCGAGGACCGCCCCCACGCTGACCGCGCAGAGCGCGCCGGCGCCGAACGAGCTCGTCGTCACCGGGTAGAGCAGGGGGTCGCGGCGAAGCAGCCAGCGCAGGTGGGGTCGCATCGTCCACATGTCCGTGCCGTGGAACAGGACGGGGACCCGCCGTGCGCCGGTGAGGTGTGCCGCCAGCATGCCCACCGGGATGAGATCGGCCTGCCCGACGACGACGCAGTCAAGCACGCCGAGTGCCCTCGTGCCGAGGGCGGTGTGCCACAGCGAGCGGCCGAAGGCGGTGAGCCTGGCGCCGGTGGGCCGGGCGGTGCCGGTGACGGGCTGGTCGGCGCCGCCGCCGGTGGTGGGCTGGGCGCCGGTGAGGGCGGGTGTCTCGGATGGCTCGATCCGCAGGAGCTCGGCACCGCCGGCGCGCAGCCGCGCCGCGATCACCGCGAGGTCGCGCGCCGCGTCCGGGTCCTGGCGGCCCGGTGACGGGCTGAGCAGGAGCACTCGCGGGCCGCCCGCGCACTGGGCCGGCGGACGGGGTGATCTGCGAAAGTGTGACACGGAGAGTGATACTAGTGAGTCTCCTGGTAGTTATCGCGTTACGCCCGGCCCGGTGTGGCTCCGCGTGGCGGGCGGCGCCTTGCGCGATGTCACCGACTACTACTGCTACCGTTTGTGTCGAGACAATCTCTTGGTGTAGTTGACTGGCGCATTTTCGAGCGTGAACCACAGGGAGCCGTCGATGCCCATGGACCTCCAATACCGCAATCCGGGGAATCGGGCCCTGCTCGACCTGCTCGACATCCCACCCGGCCGGGTCCTCGACTGTGGCTGTGGCGCCGGTGACAACGCGCGACTGCTGCGGCAGCAGGGCTGGCAGGTCACCGGGGTGACGCTCGATCCGGCGGAGCTGGTGGCGGCCACCGCGGAGTGCGTGGCCACCGAGCTCGCCGACCTGTCCGCCGGGCTGCCGTTCGCGGCCGACGGGTCGTTCGACCTGGTCCTGCTGTCGCACATCCTGGAGCACCTGGTCGATCCCGCCGCGCTGATCGCGGAGGCGCGCCGGGTCCTCGCGCCCGGGGGGCGCATCGCGATCGCCCTGCCGAACGTCGCGCACTTCCGGCAGCGGGCCCTGCATCTCCTCGGCCGGTTCGAGTACACCGAGACCGGCGTGATGGACTCCACCCACGTCCGGTTCTTCACCGTCGAGACCGCCCGCCGGCTGCTGGAGACGAACGGCCTGGCCATCGTCGCCTCCGACGCCAGTGGCGGCCTGCCCTGGTGGCGCGGCCGGCGGCTGCTCCCGCGAGAGCTGGTCGCGCGCGCCGACCGCTGGGCCCTGGCGAACCGGCCGAACCTCTTCGCCTGGCAGGCGGTGTTCCTCACCGTCCCGACGGGCGGGCCGGTACCTGTCGTCGAGCAGCGGAGCCGGCGGCACACCGAGGAGTCGGCCCGGCCGGTGCCGACCGCCCCGCCCGGCCGGGTCAGCCCGGGGCCGTCCAGCGGGTGACACGTGGCTCGTCCGGGCTGGGATCACCGCTCGGCGGGAGCGCACCGAGCCCGTCCACCAGCCCGTGCAGGACGAGGGTCGAGCCCGCGCGCGCCGCGCCGCCGCGGAACAGGCCGAGGACGGCGGCACGGGGCAGCGTCACCAGAATCGTCCACGCCGTCACGAGAGCTGCGCGCCCGTGCCAGCGGCGGACGCGGGTGAACCACAGCCGGTTCCGCACCTCGTAGTAGCAGTAGTAGTCGTGGTGGGCCGGCGAGGTGAGGCCACCACTGGCACGCCAGGCGCGCGCGGGGCTGACCACCACGCTCCAGCCGGCGCTGCGGGCCCGGTGACAGAAGTCGATGTCCTCGAAGCCGAGGAAGAAGCGGCCGTCCATCGGGACCCGCTGGTGGCACTCGGCCTTGATGAACATCGCCGCGCCGGAGACCCAGTCGGCCTCGCTCGGGCGGCTGGCCGGGGCCCGTCCCAGCACCTTTGACGCGACGAGGAACCTGGTGAGCCGGGCCGCGGCCGCCCGCACGCCGTCGGCCACGACGAGGGTCGGCGCGACGACGCCGATGTTGGTGCCGGTCAGCAGGTCGAGGCAGGTCGCGATGGTGTCCTCGGCGATCGTCACGTCGTTGGTGACCAGCAGGTAGGCCGACGCGGCGGGGAAGGCGTCCGCCGCGTGCCGGAAGCCGCCCCCGACCCCGAGATCGCGTGGGGGGAGGAGCCAGCTGACCCCCGGCGGGAGCTGGGCCGGCCGCGGGGACTGGTCGTTCGCGACGACGACGACCTGGTCGATCTGGGTGGAGGCGTCCAGTCGGGTCGCGAGCCCGGTCGTCGGATCGGGTGCTCCCCAGTGGACTATCACCGCGATGGTCTTCATGGACTCACCTCGTGCGGACCTGCGCGGGCTGGCGTGGATGGGCCGTGGTGCGTGCTGGCCCGGGCGCGGGGTGCCGACTCCGGTGGCGCCCGGGCGGCAGCCCCACACCTTCGGGCTAAGAGTAGCGAAGAGATTACTGAAAGTGCTGGGTGACGGGTGATGGTGTGGGCGCGTGGCGCGCCAGCTGGCCACCCGGACTTGGCGGAGTCAGGCGTTTGGTACTGCAAACTATTCGCAGCTGCGTATCCTTAGCGACCGAGGGCCGGTCGGGCGTCGCCGCCTGGTTCGGGCACCGCGGTCGAGGAGAGATCATGCATATCCCGGACGGATTCGTGGACGCACCGACGTCGGCCGCGTTCGGGGCGGTCGCCGTCGCGGGCGTCGGGTACGCGGTGAAACGCGCGGGCGATGAGGCCTCGGACCAGGTGGTCCCGCTCGCCGGGCTGTGCGCCGCCTTCGTCTTCGCGGCCCAGATGCTCAACTTCCCGGTGGCCATGGGCACCAGCGGCCACCTGCTCGGCGGTGTGCTGGCGGCGGTACTGGTCGGGCCCTGGCTGGGGGTGATCGCCATCGCCGTGGTGCTCGGGGTCCAGTCGCTGTTCGCGGACGGCGGGCTGACAGCGCTCGGCCTCAACATCACGAACATGGCCCTGGTCGGCGCGCTCGGCGGGTACGCCCTGTTCGCGCTGGTTCTGCGGCTCCTGCCGGCCCGCGCGCCGTCGGTCGCCGCCGCCTCGGCCGTGGCCGCGCTGATCACCGTGCCGCTGGCCGCCGGGGCGTTCGTGATCGAGTTCGCCCTCGGTGGGACGGTGGACCTGCCGCTCGGCGGCGTCGTCGGCGCGATGCTGGGAGTGCACGTGTTGATCGGAATAGGGGAGGCTGTCATCACGGCGGCGACGGTGAGCCTGGTCATGAGCACCCGGCCCGACCTCGTGTACGGCGCTCGGGATCTCCTCGATGCCCGGCGGCTGGAGATCCGCCCGCCGGCCGCGGCCGTGCCCACCGGCCACGGCGGCGGCACCGGTGCCGCCGCCGGCGGCCTCGAGCCCACCGCGACATCGGTGACCGGCCGCCGGGCGGCTTCGGGGAGCGAGGCATGACCGCCGGCGGGGCACGTCGCGGCAACACGCGTTTCGTTGTCGCGGGGCTGTTCGTGGCGTTCGTGCTCGCCGGATTCGTGTCCGGCTACGCGAGCTCGCACCCCGACGGCCTGGAGAAGGTCGCCGAGGAGAAGGGTTTCCTCGGCCAGGCCGACGACCACGCCTTCGCGAACTGGCCGCTCGCCGACTACGCCGTCTCCGGCATCGGCAACGAGCGCCTCGCCGGCGGCGTCGCGGGCGTCATCGGAGTGTCGATCGCCTTCGTCGTCGGTGGCCTGCTCGTCTTCGGGGCGGTCCGGCTGCGGTCCCGCGGGCCTGGCCGCGCGTCGGCTCCGACCGGTGACCGCGGGCCGGATGATCCGGGTCCTGGTGGTCCCGGCGGCGTGGGGACGGATGCGGCGGGTGCCGGCGCGGCACCCGCCGCCTGACCTCGCCGGCCGGGAACGGTCACGTCATGGGTGGCGCCCATGTCCTTGATCCCTACCATCCGGGCGGGAGTGTTCTGCACCGCCTGCCCGCCCAGTGCAAGATCGTGGCCACGTTCGGGTACGTCGTGTGCGTCGTGCTCACGCCCATCACCGCGGGCTGGGCGTTCGGGGCACATCTGGCCGTTGTCGGCGGGCTGTGCGCGCTCGCCCGCCTTCCGCCCGGACTCGTCCTGCGCAGGCTCGCGGTCGAGCTGCCCTTCGTCGCGTTCGCGGTTGCCCTGCCGTTCGTCGTGCCGGGGGAGCGGACGGAGGTGCTCGGCGTGGCACTCTCCAGGCCCGGCCTGGAACAGGCGTTCGGGCTGGTCGCGCGGGCTACCCTGGGGCTGATGACGGTCATCGTGCTCGCCGCGACCACCCCGGCGCGGGAGCTGCTCGTCGGTCTGGAGCGGCTGCGGATGCCTCCGGTGATCGTCGCCGTGGCCTCCTTCATGATCCGGTATGCCGGCATCGTCATCGACCAGATGGGCCGGATGAGCATCGCGCGCCGCTCACGCGCGCACGAGCCCCGGTCGCTGCTCGCCACCCGGGCGTTGGCGGCGTCACTGGGCACCCTGTTCATCCGCTCCTACGAGCGGGGCGAGCGGGTGCACCTGGCGATGCTGGCCCGTGGCTACACCGGCGCGCTGCCCGGTGCGCTGCCCGGCCCGGCGCCGCGGCGGGCGCAGTGGGGCGCGGCGCTGTGCCTGGTCATCCTCGGTGCGGCCATCGCCGTACTGGGCCGGCGCCTCGACCTGGGCGCGCCGGCATGATCGAGGTCGAGGGGCTGGCCTTCGCCTACCCGGACGGCCGCCAGGTGCTCTTCGGGGTCGACCTCGCGATCGCGCGCGGCGAGCGGGTCGCCGTCCTGGGACCGAACGGTGCGGGCAAGACGACGCTGATGCTCCATCTCAACGGCATCCTGACCCCCGGGGCCGGCTCGGTCCGGGTCGACGGCGTCCCCGTCACGGCCCCGAACATGCGGGACGTCCGCCGCCGGGTGGGCCTGGTGTTCCAGGATCCCGACGACCAGCTCTTCATGCCCACCGTCGGGCAGGACGTCGCCTTCGGCCCGGCGAACCTCGGCGTGCGCGGGGCGGACCTCGCCGAGCGGGTCCGCGAGGCGCTTGCCGCCGTCGGCCTCGACGAGTTCGCGGACCGGGCTCCCCACCATCTCAGCCTGGGGGAACGGCGCCGCGCGGCGGTGGCGACGGTGCTCGCCATGCGACCCGACGTGCTCGTCCTGGACGAGCCGTCGGCCAACCTCGACCCGGCCGGCCGGCGGGAGCTCGCCGAGGTCCTCACCGGCCTCGATCTCACCCTCCTCATGGTCACCCACGATCTTCCCTACGCGCTGCAGCTGTGCCCCCGGTCGGTGATCCTCGACGGGGGGGTGATCGCCGTCGATGGCGCGACGGTGGACCTGCTCGCCGACGAGGCACTGCTGGCCGCCCATCGGCTGGAGCTGCCGTTCGGCTTCGACCCTCGCTACTCAATTGCAAAGAGTAATGGTCTGATGCCTTAGAGTGATGGCATGGGTGGTGGGTCGACGGCCGCGGGACACGAAGAGGGCAAGGGAGTCGTCCTGCCGGCGCCTGATCCGCTCACGCTCCTACCGCTGCCGGACCCACCGACCGAACTGCCGCCCGCTGACCCGCCGACGGTTCCGCCGCCGGTCGACCCGCCGACAGACCTGCCGACCGACGTCGCCGTGGACCGGCCGGCGGACGCCCGGCCGACGCGGCGGCCCGCTGGCCCATCGGTCGTGCCGCGGGCCCGGCAGGCTGTGGACCCGCACCACGACCCCGGCGGCCGGCTGCCCGCCAGGGCACGCCGCGGACGACGGCCGGACCAGGCCGGGGGGGGCGGCGCCCCCCCCCCCCCCCCCCCCGCCGGGGCCGCGGGG
>NZ_JALKFY010000832.1:0-22032 GCF_023242985.1 Frankia sp. Mgl5
ACCGGGTCTGGACCGCCGACGTCACGTACGTCCCGACCGGGCAGGGCTGGCTGTACCTCGCGGTCGTCCTCGACCTGCACTCCCGCAAGATCGTCGGATGGTCCATGTCCGACACGCAGAAAACCGCCCTCGTGGCCGACGCGCTCACCATGGCCCTCCAGCACCGACGTCCCGCCCCGGGCGTCATTCATCATTCCGACCAGGGCAGTCAATACGTTTCTCGTGAGTTCGCCCGGATCTGCACTCAACATGATGTTCGCCGGTCCGTCGGATCCGCCGGTGATTGTTACGATAACGCGGTCACCGAGTCGTTCTTCGCCACCCTTGAATGTGAACTCCTCGACCGCACCATCTTCACCACCCACGACCAGGCCCGCGCGGCGCTATTCGATTTCATCGAGGGCTTCTACAACCGCCAGCGCCGCCACTCCACCAATGGATACCTCAGCCCCCACGAGCACGAAAACCGCTACTACGAGTACCATCAAGCCGCGTAACTGTTCAAAGCCCTACCTGTGAACGAAACCGGGGCAGCTTCACGGTTGCCTCACCCCGCCCCGCCCGACCGGACGCAACACAGTGCGGGAATTTGACATCGTAACGCAATGTAACAAGCCAGCTCTCGCCCGTGGAACCGTTTACGCGGATTCCCTGGACACATTTTAGATACATCAAATACAGCTATCCGAATCTAATTTCCACGCAACCCAGATCAGCTCTCGTGCCATCCTGGGCAGTTCGAGTATAACCATGTTTCGGCGTTGGATATCAGCGGCTCTCGGAGGGTGCTGGGGTACGCTGCAGGAATCCCTCTCAACGTCCGGTTCCCCTCGCACTAGAAGTTGGTATCATATGGTTAAGGTCACGTCGCCAGCGGTGCCCACTTGGCCGCTCTACGGGCCTCGGTACCCAGAATGCGAGCCTGGCTGGGTCCTTAATTTTGGCGCGACCCTGGAACCTCTGGTGTGGCAGGTAGCGCTCTGCCATGGCGACTGGTCCGAAGGCCCGCGTGTCGCGGTTATTTCGCAGAGGCCCGACCTTGCCGGCGGCCGGACCGATCAATCCGAAGAGGATCCAGTCACGGACGGTACACTCGAAGCTTTCCTGGTCATTGCAAACAGCGTGAGTCAAGATGGTGTCAATCTGGCAGCTGACATGCAGGATCACCTGGCATATATTGCCAGCAAAGCCGAGCGGCGTTCCATTTCCGTTGACGGGGTACTCCGAAAATTCAGCGTCTCGACATTCCGCGGCGAACAGATTGCAGTGGGACGGATGCCGGGAAACGTTACGGTCTCCGTAACCGCTAGAGGAATTCCTATCGAAAGCATCGAACTCGCCGTTGTCGACCTGGCCGACTACGGAATCGATTCAGCCGGACCGATGTCGTTCCACCTCGACCGGGATCGAACGCCAGCTCTATATGCCTAGAACGAGAACATCGATCCCAGCAATTCATTTCGCCGGGACTAAGCCGGCGCAGGAGCCCTCACGAGGGTCGGGTAGCCCGGGGGGATCTCACCCCCAGGCCTGCGGGGCTCCAGAACCCTGATTTGGGCGGTGACCTGTGTGTTTGCCTGCGGGGCGGGGCCCGTGTCGGGCAGGCTGGATGGTCATGGTGTGGTCCCTGCTCTACGCCCTGACGCGCAACGCTCTCGGGCTGATGCTGCTCCGGATGCGTGGGGACACCGCGAAGGAGGCGGAGCTTCTTGTCCTGCGACATCAGGTGGCGGTGCTGCGACAGGTCCATCGCCCGACGCTGGAACCGGCGGATCGGGTGATCCTCGCAGCCCTGTCCCGGCTGCTGCCCCGGGCTCGGTGGGGTTCGTTCTTCGTCGCCCCGGCCACCGTGCTGTGCTGGCACCACGACCTCCTCGCACGACAATGGACCTACCCGCGCAAGACCCCTGAGCGGCCGCCGGTCCGCCGGGAGATCCGCGAGCTGGTTCTGCGCCTCGCGCGGGAGAATCCGACCTGGGGCCACCGCAGGATCCAGGGCGAACTGATCGGGCTGGGCTACCCGGTCGGGGTCGCCACCGTCTGGCGGATCCTGCACCGCGCCGCGTCGACCCCGCACCTCGGCGGGCTGACGCCTCCTGGCGGACGTTCCTGCGCGCCCAGGCGTCCGGCATGCTGGCCTGCGATTTCTTCACGGTGGACACCGTGTTCTTGCAACGGATCTACGTGTTTTTCGTCGTCGAGCATGCCACTCGCCGTGTCCACGTCGTCGGGGTCACGAAGCATCCGACCGCGGCGTGGGTCACCCAGCAGGCACGGAACCTACTGATGGATCTCGACGAGTGTGGCCACCGGTTCCGGTTCCTCATCCGTGACAGCGACACGAAATTCACGGCTTCCTTCGACGCTCTCTTCACCGGGGCCGGCATCGACGTGGTACGCGCAGTGTCGCATAATCCGAGGTCGGGGCATTTTCGGTGTGGGTTCTGCCAGCGAGTGTCGCGCCGTGCCGGAGCGTCCGCGCACCCAATGCGCGCCCACATGTGGCCGGGTCAAGGTCGGCGGCGGTGTGACACAAAGATCATACCTACTTTACTACCATAGAACGCCTTGATAGCACTGTGTAGTCGATCGCGGGCCAAGGAAGAACTGGCTCATCCCGTCCGGCGATCGACCCAGAGGACAGCCGATGGCCGAGCGGGGGCTGGTGGTGTCGCTGATTGCTACCGGGTGAAGTCGCCGTCCACGACCTGGGCGAGTCGTCAAGGTAATCGGTGTCGGCGTGGTGTGTACATCCAGCCGTTCGACCAAGCGGGTCAGAGTGAACAGGCGGTAGACGTGGGGCCCGGCGCCGACAACGGTGATCGGGATGCCGGCCCGGTCCGCCTGGTTCGCAGCGCTGACCAGGATTCCCAGGCCGTGGGCGTCGAGGAACGACACGCCGTCGAGGTCGATCACCAGGATCGGTGGGTGCCGGTCAAGGCCGGCGATCAGCGCCGCGCGGAGCGCGGCGCCGGTGGCGATGTCGATCTCACCGTAGATACGCACGACGGTGCTGTCGGGCGTGGCGCAGGTGGCGGTGCGAAAGTCAGTGGCACAGCCGTCGGGGTGCTCCCGCACCGGATCGGACAGGTCGAGGAACTTTTCCATCGCGGTCACCAGGCCTTCGGCCGAACGAGTTGCTGCCGTGAGGTGCAAGCAGTCGACGGGAGCGCATGGCGTCCGGACACTTCGGCTGGCTACTCAGACCCAGGCCGTGACTATAACGCGATCCATCCCACCGTCTGCGGTTTTTCTCATCGCGCGGCTGGTTCCACGGCGCCGGGACCCCACCGTCGAACCGGTCCGGCTCGACCGGTCGAAAAGGGAATCGTCTGACCCGTTGTCGTGACGCTCGGCTCGTCCCGGCCGGGAAATACCGCCGGCTGGCGACGGCTGGTGACGGCTGGCGTGTGGTCCCGGTGGCTTCGCTCCTCGGCGACCTGAACCCGCCCGCGGTCCGGCTATCTTCCCGAGCCTGGGACGGGTGGCGGCGGCTGGCGTCGGGCTTGGGGGGTCAGCACGGCGGTGCTGTCGTAGGTTCCGTCGACGATGCCGCGGGCCAGGTCGGTGAGACGGGTGTTGGTGTTGCGGGCGTGGCGGCGGAGCAGGTTGAACGCCTGGGCCATGTCGAGGGTGCCGCGTTCGGAGAGGACTCCTTTGGCCTGTTCGATCAGGACCCGGCTGGTCAGCGCGTGTTGGAGCTGTTCGGCGAGCATCTCGGAGTGGCGGATCGCGCGTTCCTGCAGGATCGCGATCGTGGCGACGTCCGCGAGCGCCTGGCCGACGCGCGCGTCGGCGTCGTCGAGGAGGCCAGGGCGGGTACCGAACAGGTTCAACGTGCCGATCACCTCGTCGCGGAGCCGCATCGGCAGCGCATGAACCGAGTGGTAGCCCGCGGCCAGCGTCTCCGCGGCGAAGATCGGCCACCGGTCCGCGGCCAGGTCGATGTCGGAGACGGTGACCGCGATACCGCTGTGGTAGCAGTCCAAGCAGGGTCCCTGGTCGTGTTGGAGCTGGAACAGCTCGAGCAGCCGGCTGGTCTCCGAGGAGGCCGCCACGACCTGCAGGCTGCCGCGCTGGTCGGCCAACAGCAGTCCGGCGGCAGCCACATCGAGCAGCGTCACGCAGTGGTCGGCCAACCGGTGTAGCAGGTCCGCGACGTCATAGTTGGCGACAAGGCTGTCGGCAAGGGCGACGAACGCCTCACTCAACTGCTGTTCCTTACCCACCGTTACCCTCCGCAGGCCCTCGAACGACCCTGACACAGGTCCCGTTCTCCGTCATCGGAGCAGGTCACCGTCGAGTCGCAGGCGGCGGGCGACGATGTCGCGAGCGACCTCGTCGGCAGTCCGCCCAGCGGCGTAGGCATGCGCACGCAGCCGGGCAAGGGCCTCCTGCGCACTGACCCCGAGCTGGGCGATCACCATCCCGGTCGCCTGGTGGATCTCGGCCCGATACATTCCGGAGGCGTCCGAGCCCGGTCCGGACAGTAGATCGACCGGGCCGTGCGAGTCGCCCGCCACCGTGTCGATGAGCGCCAGGGTCACAACATCCACGACAATCAAGGTGTCCGCCAGCCCATCGCCGTCCAAGGCGCCCGCCCGCGCGCACACGAGGTCAAGGACGCCCAGCCGGATCGCGCCGATCTGCAACGGGAACGCGAAGATCGCCTGGAAACCGGCCGTCAGGACCGCGGGAGTGAACATCGGCCAGCGGTGCCCCGCCGGTCCAGTCACATCCCCGACAAGCACCGGATGCCCACACCGGACGGCATCCCAGCCAGGTCCCTCCCCGAGAGTGAACTGGAAATCATCGAGGTGGGCGGCGGCCGGGCCGCTCGCGCCGTACCAGCCCCGGACGGCCGCGTCGGTCGTCACCGAGATCGCCGCCCCATCCACCGGCAAGGCCGACACCACGCCGACACACAACCGCTCCAGCACCGAGGCGTCCCTGGACCGGTCCGCCAGCAGGGCACGCAGCTCAAGACGGAGCCGGCCGGGGTCACTCACGCGCTCCCTGGCCGCCGCGCAGACCCGGTGCGGCACCGGCAACATCCCTGGCCGTGATCAGCCGCTTCTCCGGGATGGGGTGACGCAACGGCACCTCGGCACGGCGCAGGTACCGCAGCACCCTCCGGTAGGAACCAAGCGCGCCGCCCAACAGGGCGAGGTTCACCGCGATCCGAACGGACTACCAACGCGGACGGTCATCCAGCAGCGATTCGCACATGACAGGACGGCCCCATTCGGCATACTCGCTGTCACGGACCCCGCCGCTGTTCTCCTCGCCCCCGCAAGGCTCGGAACTTCCGTAGGAAAGCCGGTCACGACGTCCGTGGTCATGGTGATCCCTCTCAGCCAACCAATGCATCAGCGAGAGGGAACCCGGACAGGCGTACGGACCAGACCAGGACGAGAACACAGCCACGCTGACGTGACACCCCTCAGGCTACGCCGTCGCCCCGCGACCTCCTCCAGCCCGCACCCGCCAGGTGGACACGTCCGGCGGGCTGGCCGCCGTACCCCCGGCCGTTGACCGCCGATGGCCGCTGGCCGCCCGGCTGGGTGAGCCGGGCGGCCGTACGGGCGGCCTGGCGGATAAAGGGCGGATCGGCCGGTGCGCTCGCAGTGCCCTGGGTAGGAGTCGGATCAGCGCGGCGAGTACCGCCCGGTCCGCCCAGTCCCACCGGGGCTTGGGGTGGATGCGACGCAGTGCCTCGACCTCGTGCCCTCGCACCACGCCTGGTCGCGGGCCCAAGCCGACTTCTGGCACCCACCAGTGCGGCAGACCGCCTCCGCGACCCCGCCGACATCGAATGGTGCATCTCCCCGGCACCGTCCGGGCGATGCGGAAGGGGACGATTCCGGGGCTGGATGAGTTCACCGTCTATCGGCTGTACGCGGCCGACGGCACCTGTGTCGTACGTCGGAATGACTCGCAACGTTCATGCAACGCATGGCCCAGCTCGCCAGACACCGACCGTGGCGGCGGGAAAAGATCAAGATCGTGACGGACGTCCATCCGATACCCGCGAAAGCCGAGGCCTGGGAGAACGTTGCGATCTACACCGGCGCACCTCCACCCGACGTCCAACGGCCGCACTTCGACGGCCATGCCCCTCCTGAGATCCTCGCGCGGGTCCGCGAGCAGCCGAACGCGCACTGAGCGCTGGCTCGACAACCACCCCAGCCGAGACACCCGCACCGGCCGCGTAGGCAAGGAGACCCAGCCATGACCACACCCACAGCGCCCTACTCCCGCACCCTCGACCCCGCGGAGATCTATGAGGCCCTACTCCCGGACGGACACTGGCACGTACTACGCGGACCCCGGTTCGAAAACGTCGAAATCGGCGAGCAGGTCGTCGCGTGCCTGCGAGCACTCCTCGAGAACAAGACCGGAGAGATGCTCGTCCCGATCGACCAGATCCGCGGGTGGATGGTCCAGAGGCCCGACCCGCGATGACCGACCTTCGGGCGGCTGAGACCCAGACCGCGCGGCGCGCCAACACCGAGGAGATACCCGACCATGGCTGACAACCGGTGGGGCTACCGCCCCCGCGACAGCGCTGTGGTGGTCCTATGCAACTCCGAACAGGCCGCACGCAAGCACGCCGTGGACGGCGCGACAGCAGTCGTCCACCGAGACGGGCAATGGGTCGGCCTCCCCACCGACCCGCGTGAGACACCCGACCGTGGCTGACCAGCGCGCGGCCAGCATCACCGGACTCGCCGCGACGGCCGCCTCCTCGACGATCGGCGCGCTGGTCGAGGAGCACGTGGAGGAGACACCACACCGAGGCGCCTCATCGCCATCTGCGGAACCGCCGGCTCCGAACATCCACAGGCAGCGGCCGCCGGAGTCGAACACCGCTGGGAGCTACACCGCGAACGAGCCCGCACCGTGCCACCGATCCATCCCCAGCCGACGCGGCGGATCATCCGCGTGCACCGCGACATCGCCAAGGGACTGTTGTGACCGACCTGCCGCCTGACTTCCGGATCGTGATCACCAACGCCACCTGCGACCACGCCACCACGTACGTCATCCAGGCCGAGGGCGAACCCACCCGCACCATGGACGCGGTCACCCAGCAGGCATGGGCCGAGCACCGGCGCAGGCTCGTAGAACAGCACATCCGCAGCGCCGCCCGTGAACCCGAGCACGACAAGCCCGAGAGCTGGCCGGCCGAGATCATGGCCGACTACCAACGGCACATCGCCCTACGAAACGCAGCCGACCCGATCCCCGCCTACCTCCGCCTGTTTCCCGAAGACCAAGACGCGGTCGAACATGCGCTCACCACAGGCGACCTCGCCGGCCTACGGAACCTCGCACACCCCGTTTGGCAGGACAGCGCCTACACCTATGAACTGCGGGCAGACGCCCACCCCGCCCCACACGACCTCGCCATCTACGCCAACCCGAGCCGTCACTTCGTGCGCCCCAGCCGATCGGCCGCCCTGCGCCACCGGCGGACCGACTGCCGGTTCCGCTGGGAGTTCGCGGGCACGCTCGTCCAATACCCCAACGGCATCGAACGCACCGGCGCCAACCCCATCGACCCACCATTCACCGTCGGCGGCCGCGACTTCGTCGCCGAGATGGAAGACGACAGCTACTACGCCGTCCGCGCCACCCTCAACGGGCAGGTCATCGCCCAGGGCAAACTCCATGCGCAAGTCGGAGACGCCGGCTACTCCGAACTCACCCCCGAAGACTCCGACGTCCTCAACGTGGGCAACGTCAACCTGATCTTCGCGCTGATGGCGCTCGACGATGGCGAGCAAGACGTTCAGGTCACGCTCATCATCGAACAAACCGATCCGGCTGGCGGCCAGCCCTGACACCCTACGACGGCACGGCTGTCGGCAGGATGGTCATCTACGTCCGCGCGACTGCTCTACCTGATCTTCCTTCGGGTGTGCGGCTGGCTGGTCCTACTCTGCAGGTCGGCGACGCCCAAAGATATCGAGTTGCTCATGCTGCGACACGAGGTCGCTGTCCTGCGCCGCACCCAGCCCGAGCCCCGAATGCACTGGGCGGACCGGACGGTATTCGCCGCGCTGATCAGGCTCCTGCCCAGGGCACTGCGAGCGCACCGGCGGTCCTCGGCCACGTCCGGGGACGTGGTGCACGGAGAGTGACTTCGCGTGATCCTGATTCAGGTTATGCGGGGCCGGCATCGACGTGGTACGCACACCACCGAAAGCCCCGACGGCGAACGCGATCACGGAACGCTGGGTCGGCACCGCCCGCCGTGAATGCACCGTCAGGCTGCTGATCGTCTCCGAACGGCACCTGACGTCAGTCCTCACCAGCTACGCCGAGCATTTCAACACCCACCGGCCTCACCGCTCCCTCGGCCAGCGCCCACCCGACTTGCCGCCTGCAGTCGCCCCGACCTCGGGTTCCACCGTCCGTCGCACACGCATCCTCGGCGGGTTGATCAACGAGTACCGTAACGCCGCCTGACCACTTCCACAGAAGATCACGTCAACCGCAAAAGACCAGCTCACAGGCCGAAACCCGGATTCTGGAGCCCCACAGGCGGCGAGGCGGGGGAAGGCTGACTGACTGCGAGCTCTCGCGAACAGAGCCACGACGGCCTGTCTCGACCAGCCCGCTATCCGCACGCACGCAGGTCCGGTCGGTTACCCCTGTCAGGCCTTGCGTCCCATCCCCGCGCCGATGATTTTAGCGGCGAAGGTGAGGGGGTCCGGCACGTCGTCGCCGGGGTCGGGCCGCCACAACGGGTTGTACACAACACCCGGCTCCAGCAGCTCCAAACCGTCGAAATACGCCCTGATCTCCTCGAAGGAGCGGAAGCGGCCCGTGCCGAGGTCTCCAAGCATGACCTTCTCAATCTCCGCGGTCTCGGCCCCGCCGTCGACGAAGTGGGTGAGGAAGACGTAGCTGCCCGAGGGCAGGGCGTCGACGTACCGCCGGACCAGGCCACCCGGGTTTTCGTCATCGTTGAGGTGGTGAACGATCGCCACCAGCAAAAGCCCGACCGGCCGGTCGAAATCGATCAGAGCCAGAAGATCCGGATTGGCGAGCACGGAATCCGGCTCCCGCATGTCGGCAGTGATGACCGTGGTCCGGTCGTTCTCCGCCAGCAGCGCCCGCCCGTGCGCCAGGACGATCGGATCGTTGTCGACGTAGACCACCGTGGACTCCGGGGCGATCGCCTGCGCCACCTGATGGGTGTTCTGCACCGTCGGCAGCCCGGACCCGAGGTCGACGAACTGCCGGATACCCGCGTTCGCCATGGAGCGCACGCCCCGGCCGAGCACCGCCCGGTTGTAGAGCGGCACCTGCGCCCCGTTCGGGGTGAGCGCCATCAGCGTGTCGGCGATGGCCCGGTCCGCCGGGAAGTTGTCCTTGCCTCCGAGCAGGGCATCGTAGACGCGGGCGACACTCGGCTTGGTGATGTCGATGTCGGCGGGCGTCACCCGTCCGAGGGCATCAACGACGAGCGGCGCCGAGGGCGGGCGGTGCGGATTCTGATCGGACACGGCATCCCAAACGGCGAGTAGGCACAGGGGAACCTTTCCCTCGAACTCTATCCAGCCAGACACGGTCTGACCCACACAGATCAGCTGGCCTCACCGAGATCTCCAGGCCGCACGTCCTCGCCGCCCAGGCGGCGAGGACGGCGGGGCGTGCGGCTGGGAAAACTATTCGGTCGGTTCGCCGCGCGCGAACCGCAGGGAGACTTCCATGATCCCGTTGTCCTCGGTGGAGATTCCCGGGATGCTGGGGTTCGGGATGTTGTAGTCGGCGAAGGTCACCGGGATCTGGCCGACGACCTGGATCTGGTCGCCGGAGCGGCGGGCCTGCAGATCCATCGTGACGGGGCGTGGGGTGCCGTGCATCGTCAGCGTCCCGGTGGCCTGGTACGTGCGGGTCTCCTCGCCGGTCGGCACGGAGCCCAGATCGATCGGTTCGGTGAGCGTGAACCGGGATGTCGGATAGGTCTCGACATCCATGATCCGACCGCGGAACTGGTTGTCGCGGCGGTCCTCGTCGCTGGCCATCGAGGCCATCTGCACCTCGAACTGAGCCTCGGTGACGTCGGTGTCCGCGATGGTCATCGACCCGGAGACGTCCGAGGTGCGGCCCGCGGCGGTCGTGCTCTCTGGCCGAAGAGGACCTCCTCGACCCGGTAACCGGCCTCGGACCCCTCGGTGACCCGCCACACCCCCTCGACTGACTCGTCGGCGGAGCCGGAGGTCGAGGTGGCGGGTGCTGGATCGTCGAGCGTGAACTCCTCCGGCGCATCTTCCTTGATCACGTTGATGTAGAACGCGGTGCCGCCCACGACCAGGACCACCGCGGCCACGACGGCGCCGACCAGGAACAGCGGCCAGCGCCGCTTTCTGCGAGGTGTGGTGCTGCCTGCCACCGGGTACCCACCTTCTTGAAGGTTCAATCATCGTTGGACGGTACGCAGCGGCACCCCCGGCGCGGGCGACCGCGGCCAGCGGCACGTCGCCGTCGACAGACGGTGACGGTGTATAGGCCCGGAACTCGGGTCCGTGTCACCAGGGGCCAACGGGCGCGGTACCACAACTCCAGACCCCTGTCGACGAAGAAGAAGATGCTGGGTCTACAGGCCCGCAAGGCCTGCGACACGGTGGCCTACATCCGCGAAACCGCTGGTCAGGCGCGCCCGTACTGTGACCGGCACGCGCGTCGGAACCTACGTGGCAGGGGGTGACACGGATCCGAGTCCGGGCCGTATCCGTGCGGCCCGGCCGTCCCCGGATTCAGGGGATGATGGTGACGGTGGCGGTGTCGAGGTCGTAGCGGGCGCCGACCACGGTGAGCGTGCCGGCTTCTACCCTTGTCCGCACGATCTCGCTGGCTGTGCGCAGTGTCTGTATCTGGGCCCGGACGTTGGCGATGACTGCCGCGTCCACCTTGTCCTCGCTGAGCGTGTCCAACACCGGGGTGACGATCGGCCGCAGAGCCTCGATGATCATCGGGATGTGGCCGGGTGGGTGGGTGTCGTGCTCGATCGCGTCGATCGTCGCGGTGATCGCTCCGCAGCGTTCGTGGCCGAGGATCATCAGCACCGGCGGGCTGAATTCCTCGACGGCGAACTCGATGCTGCCCAGCAGCAGCGGATCGACGATGTTCCCCGCCACTCTGTTGTCGAAAATGTCTCCGACGCCCTGGTCGAAGAGGATCTCCGGTGATACCCGCGAGTCGGCGCAGCCCAGAACGATCGCTGAGGGACGCTGCCCCTGGGCCAGTACGCGGACGTCGCTGGGGCGCTGCCGTGGATGCTCGGCCCGGCCGGCGGTGAACCGGCGGTTACCTGCCAGCAGCCGCTGGAGGACAGCCGTAGGCGTGTCGGCGGGCAGGCTGGCCGCCCCGGCCGCGGCCGGGGCTGCGGCTGCGGCTGCGGCTGCGGCTGCGGCGAATGCCGGAGACAGGGCGGGGACGGCAACAAGCCCCCCACCCGCGGCCACGAGGGCTCTTCTCGAGATCGGACGCACTAGTCGCTCTCCCTCAGAGGCCCGCAACAGTGGTACATGTTGTGATAAATCAGCACATCCCGGAAGGCTAGCCAGTCAGAGCCGGAGAGTCGCGCAGTCGCTGCGTACCGCATCAGAACGCTCGATACGGGGGCAACCGGGAGCCGCCATCGCGATCATTCGCCGGATACTCGTCCCCGAGCAGCCACTCCCGTCCGGTGACCACCCTCTCCTCGATGTGATCGCGTCGGCGGTCCGCCCTGGGGCCATCGCCGCACGGGTCCCGTGGTTTCAGCTGACCGTGTCACTCGGCGCGGGAGGACTTACCCGAACGGAGGATCGCGGCGGGCGTCGCCCCGGTCAGGATGGGCTGGTGCCGAGGGTGTGCCGCTGGTGCGCGGAGGAGACAAGCCGGAGAGCCGGGCTACTCCTCGCCAGCCACAGGAACGGTGACGAACGTCCAGCGGACCTGGTTCTCTGCTCCGTTCCGAACCCCCGGTCTTCGCGGGGAGGGGACCCAGATGTCGGCGGGGATTGGTAGGGCCGGCCTGCACCGGGCAGGCCGGCCCTACCCCGGCCTTGGCGTAGCGCCCCCGGTGAGCCACGGCCATAGGTCGGGTTGTCCGGGACGGTTCCAAAGGCGCCTGCGGGGTCGGGGCACACGTCGGTGGAACCGTCAGAACGGGTACCGGTCGGGGGCCGCATCCGAGGCGAGACGAGCACGAACCGCCCGGGTGCGATCTTTGAAAGCCTTGCGTGGCAGGCGAATCGGCGCATGGCATTGAGATCAACACCCCACTCCGGCCATTTCGTGACGGTCTCCCACCCCTCCAAGGTAAGGAAGTGTGCCCTCACTCTGGAAGAGGCGGTCGAGAGCACGCCCTGCTGATCAGCCGAGGCGGCGTCGACGGGTGATTCCTCGGCGGTGTCGGTACCGAGGCCCCTCATATAGGCAGCGACCGGTGGCCTGATGGGGCACAGAGCCTGTGGGCCACCTGGATGGGGGGCGCCAAGGCCGAGATCGGCGAGCAACGGTAGCGGTCACTGGCGTGCACCGAGAGGGCGCGGTCGTCACGCCAACGACCACTACCGCCGCCAGGTACCAAGATCGACTCGACGGGAGGGCGGCGGGACCGTGCGGGGGTCCGCCGGGCAGGCATGGTCCCACGCGCGGCGAGGGCGGGGCGTGGTGGTGGTGCACGAAGTAGACCCCGGGGTGGATCCGCGCCGCGGTGAGCGCGTCTTCGATGATGTCGCGCGGCATCTTGCGGAGCCGGTCGGTGGAGATGTACTGGCTGCGGGTGTTGTAGTCGGTGGTGATCGCCCCGATCAGGTCGATGATCAGGGTGCGTTCGTCGGGCCGAGCCGGTCGACGGTCTCCTGCTCGGCGGTGAGGATCATCGTCCCGGACCCCTCGGGAGATTGGGGTCGGTCGCGCGGACGAACTCGGCGCTCGCGACCCGCACCTCGTAGGACAGCGCTTCGTCGGCGTGGTCGGCGAGCTCGCGCACGAGGTGGCGCACTATGCGGGTCTCGTCCCGGGCGACGTTGCGCATCATCAGGGTCACGGTCTGGCCCTGGCTGGCGTGGTTACGGCCACGGTCAGGACCGAGAGCGTAGCGGGCCTTCGCCGCCGAGGGGTGGCTACGGCGGTTCCGTAGGGGACGGCCAGGGCTACCGGCGGGTCACGCCAGGTCGGAGTAGCGGCACGAGTCAGACGGCGCGCCATCACATCCAGGGGTGGTGGGCGGCGAGGTGCAGGACGGTGGTGCGGGCGTGGCGGGCGAGCCGGCCCGCGAGCGAGAACAGCCGGTGGCGTAGCCGTTTCGGTTCCCAGCGCCGCGCGGGCTGCCCGGCGAGGGCGAGCGTCTGGGTCCAGATGGTCAGATCGAGTGCGAGTGCGAGTGCGAGTGCGACGAGGGCGTACCAGAGCTGGTTCTGGGTGAAGTCGTGCAGCGGCAGGTTGGTCAGGCCCGTCGGCCGCGCGCGAAGTACTCCGCCGACAGGCATGGATCGACGGTGATTCCGGGCCGCTGAACGAGTTTTTCCGACGCTCCCGAAATCGCGTCTGCCAAGGCCCCGACGGTAAATTCTCGTGACCAAAACGACCAAAATTAACCCACCGCAGCGGGGTCTGGTACGACTGTCAAGTGATGCCCTTGCAAATAGGAAGAAGGTGGTATCGCACGTTGCACCGGAATCGAGGGAGCGTAACAGTAAGAAAAAATTGTCTCGGGCGGTTTCTCAGCGCTGAGCCTATGGCCGGCGACCTGTCGTTTCTCCCTCCAGGAGAGGTGGATGCACGCTACTCCCAGAACCGGTGAATTTCCCGCCGAACGTGCCAGGGGTTCCGTGGGTGGGTTGCGTGACCGTCTCGCTGGCCAACCGGATTCCGATCAGGTTCGAGCGCTGTTGGACCTGATAGCGGAACTCGTCGGCGCCCTGACGGATCGAGAGCCCGCGGGCATAGTCGCGGATCCGATCGCGCCCTGGCGCCGCCTCGGGATCTATCGGCAGGTGGCCCGGCAGTTGCAGTCCGAGCTGGAGACCGCGACCGGCCTGCGGCTGCCGGCGACGCTCTTCTTCGATCTCCCGTCACCGGACGCGCTGGCCGGCTATCTGCGCTCGCGTCTCCTCGGCGGCGCGGAGAACCCACAGGTCACGGCGGTCGCGCCCGCGGGAAGGCCCCGGGAGGACGATCCGGTTGCCATCGTCGGCATGGCCTGCCGACTACCAGGTGGCGCGGATTCCCCGGAGGCACTGTGGGAGCTGGTCCGTGACGGCCGGGATGCCGTCGTCGGCCTTCCCACCGACCGGGGGTGGGACGTTGACGCGCTTTATCATCCGGATCGCGAGCATCCTGGCACCATTTACACCCGCGAGGGTGGCTTCCTGCCTGACATCGGCATGTTCGACCCGGGCTTCTTCGGTATAGGCCCGCGCGAGGCGAACGCCATGGATCCCCAGCAGCGGCTGATGCTGGAGATCTCCTGGGAGGCGTTGGAACGCGCCGGCGTGGATCCCGGATCCCTGCGCGGCACCCGGACCGGCGTGTTCACCGGGGTTTCGCTGCAGGACTACGGTCCGCCCTGGCACCGTGCTCCGGCCAAGGCCCAGGGTCAGCTGCTCACCGGCAACGCCCTCGGCGTGATCGCCGGAAGGGTCTCCTACACGTTCGGTCTCCAGGGGCCATCCCTGTGCGTGGACACCCAGTGCTCCAGTTCCATGGTGGCCATCCACCTCGCGGGCCAGGCGCTGTTGTCGGGTGAGTGCGACCTGGCGCTGGCCGGCGGCGTCACGGTCATGACGACACCGGGCATGCTCCTGGAATTCAGTCGGAAGCAGGGTCTCGCTCCCGACGGGCGGTGCAAGGCATTCTCCGCGGACGCCGACGGCACCGGGTGGGCGGACGGCGCCGGGGTTCTCCTGCTGGAACGGCTCTCCGACGCCCGGCGCCACGGCCACCCGGTGCTCGCGCTGATCCGCGGCACGGCCGTCAACCAGGACGGCGCCAGCAACGGCCTGGCCGCACCCAACGGCCTCTCCCAGCAGCGACTGATCCACCAGACCCTGGCGAACGCCGGTCTGGCGCCCGGCGACGTGGACGTCCTCGAGGCACACGGGACCGGCACCGCGCTCGGCGACCCGATCGAGGCCCAGGCCGTCATCGCCACCTACGGCCGGCACCGCCCGCCCGGCCGGCCGCTCCACCTCGGGTCACTGAAGTCGAACATCGGGCACACGCAGGCGGCCAGCGGCGTGGCCGGCGTCATCAAGATGGTCCAGGCCATCCGGCACGGAGTGCTGCCGCGCACCCTCCACGTGCGGGAGCCCTCGCCCCACGTGGACTGGGTTGACGGAGGCGTCGCGCTGCTCACCGAGGAGCGTGGCTGGGAACGCGACGGCGTCGCGCCGCGCCGCGCGGCGGTATCCGCGTTCGGTGTGAGCGGCACCAACGCCCACATCGTGCTGGAAGAGGCCCCAGCGGTGGCCGACCCGGTGCCGATGGCCCCGGTGCCTATCGTCCTGTCGGGCCGGACCGAGGCGGCGCTGCGGGCCCAGGCGGCACGGCTCGGCGAACGCCTGGCCCGGGACCCGGACCTCGATCCGGTTGACATCGCCTTCACCCTCGCCCGGCGCACCCGGTTCGAGTCGCGGGCAGTCGCCGTCGTCCCGGCCGGACCCGTCGGGCGCGCACGCCTGGCCGGCGCCCTCGCCGCGCTCGCCGAGAACCGCCCCGCGGCGGGGCTCGTCGCGGGCGTCGCCCGGCCGGCGATCGCCCACGGCCGGACCGCCGTCCTGTTCACCGGGCAGGGCAGCCAGCACCCGGGGATGGGCCGTGACCTCTACCAGGCCTACCCGGTGTTCGCGCGGGCGCTGGACGAGATCTGCGGCCGGTTCGCGTCGCTGCTCGAGCGTCCGCTGCGCGAGGTCATGTTCGCTTCCGCCGGCTCGCCGGACGCGGCGCTGCTCGACCAGACCGCCTACACCCAGTGCGCGCTGTTCGCGTTCGAGACCGCGCTGTTCCGCCTCGCGGAGTCCTGGGGATTCGTTCCCGACACCCTCGCCGGGCACTCCATCGGCGAACTGACGGCCGCCCACGTCGCCGGCGTCTGGTCGCTCGACGACGCGTGCCGGCTGGTCGCCGCCCGCGGCCGGCTGATGCAGGAGTGCCGACCGGGTGGCGCGATGGCCGCCATCGGCGCGAGCGAGGCGGAGGTCCGGGCGTCGATCGCCGACCTCGTCGGCAAGGTCGAGATCGCCACGGTCAACAGCCCGTCCGCCACGGTCGTCGCCGGCGATGCCGAGCTCGTCGAGCGGGTGGCCGCTGAGTGGTCGGCCCGGGGGCGGCGCACGAAACGGCTGGCCGTCAGCCATGCTTTTCACTCCCCGCACATGGAGGACATGCTCACGGCGTTCCGGACGGCGGCCGGGCAGGTCACCTACCACGCCCCGGCCATACCGGTCATGTCCAACCTCACCGGTGAACCGGCCACCGCGGCGGAACTGACGTCCGCCGAGTACTGGGTGCGGCACGTGCGTGAGCCGGTCCGCTTCCTCGACGGGGTTCGCCGGCTGCACCGGGACGGCGTGACGGCGTTCGTCGAACTCGGTCCCGACGCGGTCCTGACCGCGCTCGTGCCGGCCTGCCTGCCGGCGAACGCCGCAGGCGGCGACGCGGAGACGGTGCAGGTCGCGGCCTGCCGGACCGGACGTCCCGAGCCCGAGACGCTGCTCGCCGCCCTGGCCGAGCTGGACGCCGCGGGCATCCCCGTCGCCTGGCAGGCGCTGCCGCCCGTACGCGGCGGAAAACACCTGGACCTGCCGACCTACGCCTTCCAGCGCACGCACCACTGGATGGACGGGACGCCCGTCACAACCGCCACCGCGACGGGCCGGGGAGCCGCCGAGCGGGCAACGGATCCGGAACACTGGCGCTACCACGTGCGGTGGGAGCCGTTCTCCGATGAGCAGGCCACGGCGACCGTCGCCGACCACGTCGCCAACGGCGCGCCGATGACCGGCCTGTGGCTGCTGGTGACCCCGCCAGCCGGAATCGACGACGACACGCTGTCCCGGCTGTCCTGGGTCGTCGAACGCCTCGGCGGAACACCGGTCCAGGTCCCCCTCTCCGGGACGGACGCGGAACGCGGTCTTGTCGCCGCGGCCCTGTCGAAGCACATCTCTGGCCGCGAGAACGACATCGGCGGTGTCCTCTCGCTGCTCGCGTTCGACAGCCGGTTCAACCCCGTGCACCCGGAACTGACCAACGGACTCGCGCTGACCTGCGCACTCGTGCAGGCACTCGACGACCTCGGCCAGTACGCGCCGTACTGGTGCGCCACGCGCGGCGCCGTCAGCACCGGCCCCGCCGATCCGGTCAGCGCTCCCGCCCAGGCGATGCTCTGGGGGCTGGGCCGGACGCTGGCCCTCGAACGACCCCGTGGCTGGGGCGGTCTCGTCGACCTTCCGGCCGATCTCGACGACGAGACGCTGGCCCTGTTCGGCGCCGCGCTGACCGGCCCCGGCGGCGAGGACCAGCTGGCCCTGCGGGACGGCGCGCTGTTCATCGCCCGGCTCGCCCCCGCAGGCCCCCGCCCCGGTCCCGGCGCCGGCACGGGAGCGGGCGTCGGCTCCGCCGGCGGGGTGGGGACGTCCGCGTGGCGCCCGAACGGAACCGTACTGATCACCGGCGGTACCGGAGCCCTCGGCGCGCAGGTCGCCCGCCGGCTCGCCCACAACGGGACATCCCGACTCGTCCTGGCGAGCCGACGCGGCCCGGCCGCTCCCGGGGCCGCGGAACTGGTCGCCGAGCTCTCCGCGCTGGGCACCGAGGCGTCCGTCGTGGCGTGCGACCTAGCCAACCGCGAACAGGTCATCGCTCTGCTCGACGAGGCGGCCGGCGGCGGCGAACCGCTGACCGCGGTCGTCCACGCCGCCGGCGTCATCGGCCGGACCGCGCCGCTGCGCGAACTCACCCTCGGCGAGTTCGCGCAGGTGGTGACAGGCAAGGCCACCGGCGCGGCGCTACTCGACACACTGACCCGCCCGGACGGCGCACGGCCCATCCCGCTGGAAGCCTTCGTGCTGATCTCGTCGATCTCGGCGACGTGGGGCAGCGGCGGCCAGCCGGCCTACTCCGCCGGCAACGCCTACCTGGACGCCCTCGCCTCTCACCGGGCCGGCCACGGTCTGCCCGCCACCTCCGTCGCATTCGGCCCCTGGGCCGAGGCCGGTCTCGGCGCCGAGCCAGGCCTGCGCGACTACCTCCGCGAACGCGGTCTCGCGCCGCTGCCGGTGGAGCCGGCCGTCACCGTCCTCACCGAGGCGGTCGCCGGTGGCGAGGCGGCGACCACCGTCGTCGACGTCGACTGGGGACGCTTCCTGCCACCGTTCACCGCGCTCCGTCCCAGCCGCTTCTTCGACGACCTGCTCACCCGGGCCGAGCACGGTGCCGGACCGGCAGTGACCGCCGGCTCCGCTCCGGACGGGCCAGCTGACGGCAGGCGGGTGGACCTCGCCGGCCTGACCGACGAGGAACGTGTCAGCGCGCTGGCCCGACTGGTTCGCGAGGAGGCCGCGGTCATCCTGGAGCACGAGTCCCCCGACGACGTGGACCCGCGGCGCCGGTTCCTCGACCTCGGCTTCGACTCGCTGGCCTCCGTTCAGCTCAGCCGCCGGCTCGCCGCCGCCACCGGGCTGGCACTGACACCGCCGGTCGTCTTCGAACACCCGACCGTGACCGAACTGGCCGAGTACCTCGCGCCCCTCGTCGGTGCCGGGCGGCCGGCCGCGCCGACCACCCACGCCGCGCCAGCCGGGGTCCGCGACCTGTACCGGCAGGCGTGCTCGGACGGCAAGTTCGTCGAGGGCGTCGAGATCCTGCAGGCCGTCGCCAAGCTGCGGCCCGTCTTCCACGACACGGCCGACTTCGGCCCGGTGCCGCCACCGGTCCGACTCTCCGCCGGCCCGGCCCCCTGCACGCTCGTCTGCGTGCCCTCAATGGTCGCCCCGTCCGGACCGCACAGCTTCGCCCGGCTCGCCCTCCACCTACACGGCCAACGAGACGTCTACGGACTGTCCCTCCCCGGATTCGGGGAAGGTGAACAGCTACCCGCCTCGTCCGACCTCGTCGTCGAGATACTGACGGACCTGGTCGCGGCCCATTTCATCGGCGTACCCATCGCCATCGCCGGATACTCGTCCGGCGGCTGGCTCGCGCACGCGGTCGCCGCCGGTCTGGAGGAACGCGGCATCCACCCAAAGGCGGTCCTGCTACTCGACACCTGGCTCCCCGGCGACCGGATTCCCGCCGAGGAGATCCAGGAGGAACTGCGCGGGATCGCCGTGAACGACCAGGCGTTCGCGCTCATGACCGAGGCACAAGTCACCGCCCAGGGCGCCTACCTGACCCTGTTCGAGAAATGGAAGCCGAACCCGGTCGACGCACCGATCGTGCTCGTCCGGGCCGAGGAACGCATGCCCCAGCTCTCCCCCGACGACCAGTCCACGATCGAGGAACACGGCTGGACGACCGACTGGGAGATCGACCATCTCACGCTGGACGTCAGCGGCAACCACCAGACGATGATGAACGAGCACGCCGTCTCCACCGCGCGAAATCTCCACCACTGGCTCAGCAACCTCGACCAGTCGCCCTGACCGATCAGGTATTCCAGGGCTCTCAGGCCTTTTCTCAGCCCCTCTCGGGCAGGCAACCGGCGAAGGGGCCGAAACACACGCAGCCCGTCACCCGAAAAGGGCGATGGCCTGCCCGGGGGACGGCACCTGCCGTCCCCCGGGCCGTGGCCGCGCCGCGCGAGTCCCGCACCCGTCCATGAGCCGGACACCAGACCGGGGAGACCTCATGACCAGAAAGCCGCTCCGATGACCGAGTTGACCACCCGCACCCGCATCACCGTGGCCGAACAGCCCAGGCCACCGCGCGACCCACGGGAACGGCTGGCCCGCCTACTCGACCCGGGAACGCTCACCGTCATCCCGCACTCGCCGCCCTGCCGGGTCGCGGTCTCCCACGGCCGGGTCGACGGCACCGACGTCATCGCCTACTGCACCGACGCCACCTCGATGGGCGGCGCGATCGGCGCCGCGGGCGCGCGGCGGATCGCCGACGCCATCGACCGGGCGGTCGCCGAACGCATCCCGGTGATCGGGCTGTGGCACTCCGGCGGGGCGAGCCTGGGCGACGGTGTGGAAGCCCTAGACGGCATCGGCCAGATGTTCGCCGCCATGATCGCCGCGTCCGGACGGGTGCCCCAGGTGTCGGTCGTACTCGGCCCGGCGGCCGGGGGCGCGGCGTACGGACCGGCCCTCACCGACGTCATCGTCATGGCGCCCGAGGGAAAGGTGTTCGTCACCGGGCCCGACGTCGTCCGCCAGGTCACCGGCGAGCAGATCGACATGGACGGCCTCGGCGGAGCCGACGCACACGGCCGGCGCTCCGGCGTCGTGCACGTCGCCGCCCGGTCGGAAGCCGACGCATACCTGCGGGCGCGGCGGGTGACCACGCTGCTGGCGGCACCGGGGACCTTCGACCTCGCCGCCACCCACGACGGACGCGATCCCGGCTCCCTGCTGCCGGACAACCCACGGCGCGCCTACGACATCCGCCCGGTAGTACGCTCCGTCCTCGACGGCCCGGACGGCCCGGACAGCCCGGACAGCCCGGACAGCCCGGCTGGTTCGGGCACCGGGACAAACCCGGACGGCGGGAGCGGCGCGGCGCACCAGACCGGCCTCGCCGACGACGACTACGTGGAACTCCAGCCGCGCTGGGCACCGAACGTCGTCGTCGCGCTCGGCCGGCTCTCCGGGCATTCGGTCGGCGTCATCGCCAACAACCCGCTACGCAAGGGCGGCTGCCTGGACTCGCTCGCCGCGGAGAAGGCCGCGCGGTTCGTCCGGATGTGCGACTCCTTCGGGCTTCCCCTGGTGGTCCTCGTCGACGTCCCCGGTTACCTCCCGGGCGTCGGTCAGGAGTGGGAGGGCGTCGTGCGGCGCGGCGCGAAGCTCCTCTACGCGTTCGCCGAGGCCGTGGTGCCACGGGTGAGCGTCGTCCTGCGTAAGTCCTACGGCGGCGCCTACATCGCGATGAACTCCCGTTCGCTGGGCGCCACGACCGTCCTCGCCTGGCCCCAGGCGGAGGTCGCCGTCATGGGTGCCGAGGCCGCCGTGGGCATCCTGCACCGGCGCGCCCTGGCAGCGGCCGCCCCCGACAAGCTCGCCGCGCTGCGGACCACGCTCGTCAACGAGCACACCCGTACCGCCGGCGGCCTGTCACGAGCGATCTCCCTCGGAGTGATCGACCGGGTGATCGAACCGGCGAACACCCGCAGGGAGCTGACGCTCGCGCTGGCCACAGCGCCCAGCGACCGCGGCACTCACGGCAACATCCCACTGTGAGCGGGCACCAGAGCGGCGGCAGCGGCGGGTGAGAACGCCCGCGGGACGCGGACAGGAGCGCGGCCGCCGGCCCCACCAACGGTAGCCCCTGATGAGTGGGCATTCAGTGACATCGCGCACGGGCCGCCGTAAGGATCGTTCGTCGGTGACCGGCACCACACCCTGGGAACGATGATGGACGACGCCTTACAGGTCATTTCAGAATGATCCTCTGAGTTTCCGTAGGTAGATGATCGAGCAGGCCAGGCTGAGGAACGCCTGGTGGATGTCGACGCGGCGTTCCCAGCGGGTGCGCAGCCGACGGAACTGGTGCAGCCAGGCGATCGTGCGCTCTACAGGCCAACGCTGTGTCCCGAGGCCGGAGCAGTGAGGCTTCCCACGGCGGGCGATGATCGGGGTGATCCCGCGGGCGGCGAGCATCCGCCGATACTTCACATGGTCGTAGGCCCGGTCCGCGAGCAGGTAGCGGGGCCGGCGGCGGGGGGGGGGCCCCCCCCCCCCCCCCCCCGGGGGGGGGGGCCGCCCCCCCCCCCCCGGCGCCGAACGCCGCCGGCACCAGCGCGGATGCCAGCAGGCAGCGCGCGGCCCGCCGCGGCCACCGGGCATCGATCCACCGGCGGGG
>NZ_JALKFY010000833.1:0-21730 GCF_023242985.1 Frankia sp. Mgl5
TGTTTATGAGTCCATGGACTCACTCACCCGCCACACATTTCCTTGGACCTGCCTGGGGTGGTTTGGCAGGTGGGGCAGGGGTGGTAGGGGCTGGTCCAGCCGCGGGAGTGGAGGGCCTTGGCGATGGTTGCCGCCACTCTGCACGGGTCGTTCAGGACAATGAATCCGGGGAATCGGAGGACGAGGAGGCCCTGGGTCTGGAGGCTGTTGTCCCGATCCATGTCGTCCCACCATTGGCGGGCCTCGGTATGGCTGAGCCGTCCGTCCAGCTCGACCGCGACACCGTAGGATTCATAAAAGGCATCGAGACGAGCTGAACGATTCCCGCGGTCGTGGTGTGCCTGGCGCCGCGGGACCGGCAGGCCGTGCGCCCTCCCGAGCTCCTCGTGACGAATCTCCAGCAATGACTCCGCGCCCTGCTCCGCGAGCACCAGAGCCTCACGGACAAGCCGGCGATGACGCAGCCGGGGCCTGCGCTCCAGGGCCCGCCCCAACCGCGCCGGTGTCGTCCGCCCCCGCTGCATCGCCTTCGCCACAAGCGCCTGGACGTCGTCGGGTCGCGTCGTTAGCTCGACCAGGTCGAGGACGGTACGGTCGAACGAGGTCCGGGTCGGCGCCCGGGAACGAAACACATCCCCGCGGCGAAGCTCGCGTGTTCGGTGCACGGCCACGCCCGGTGTGGCCCTGGGATGACCGGCGCCGACCACAAGCACATGCACAATCGGGGTCGGCGCCTCGACGAGACCCCAGGCATGTGCGGCGGTCTGCCGACACAGGACCGCGCCGGAACCGGCGAACAGCACCGCCGCCCACAGCCGGGCCTCCCAGCTCAACGGACCGCTGTGCGCGGTGTACACCCGCGGGTGCACACGCCGCCAACGCCCCGACCGGACCTTCCACCGAAGCCGATAATAATCAAACCCATTTTCCGCGGCCTGCTCCACCGTGAAAACACCAGCCTGAGCCCGAAGCAGCGCCACCCACCCGCGTCCCGCGTCATCCATCGCCCCACATCGCCACTCCACCCCGCCTGTGGATGAAACCCATCCACAGGCACCCCCGCGACATACAATCCGCAGCTTCGCGGCTGATATTGCTCCCAAACCCCACTCAGGGGAAATCCAAAGCGTCGGCCGCATGTGTGGCGGGTGAATGAGTCCATGGACTCACTCACCCGCCACGGTTCTGCGACGGCGTCGCGGGTCAGCCGCGGGCGGGCGGTCTGGCGTGGGGGCGGTGTCGGCTGAGCCCGGCTGGTGTGCCTTGTGACCGGTGTCGGCTGAGCCCGGCCGGTCTGCCTCGTGACCGAGGTCTGCCTTGTGACCGGTGGCTGTCCCCGCCTCGGGGTCCGCCTCGCGCCGGCACCCCGAACCCTGGGAGGAGTCGGAGGCCGACCCGTCACCAAGATCTGTATACGGAGATGGATACAGGTCGGGATACATGTTCATCGCCGTGTTACGTGACAGGACGTGAGCTGAAACGACCGCGCTCGACCCTGACCTGCATGCAGCACACCGGGGGATGGTCTTCGGACGCCCGACCGCCGACGGGGCGCGGATCCGCCCGCCCGGCAGCGGATTCGCCCCTGGACCTGATCCTCCTGGCAGCCCTCGCACGGGCCCTGCGCCGGCCGGCCGGAGGGGATCTCCCATCCCTTCGCGCGAAAGACACGCCATGACACCCACAGCACCGCTCACCGTGAGTGCGCGTCCCTACGAGTACACGTTCGACCCGGCGACGACCGCGCTCGTCCTCATCGACATGCAGCGCGACTTCCTGGAGCCGGGTGGCTTCGGCGAGAGCCTGGGCAATGACGTCTCCCAACTGCGGAGCGCGATCGAGCCGCTCGCGGCCGTGCTCGCCGCGGCCCGGGCCGTCGGTCTCACCGTGATCCACACCCGGGAGGGGCACCTGCCGGACCTCTCCGACCTCCCGCCAGCCAAGCTCAACCGGGGCGGCGCCACTCTGAAGATCGGTGACGTGGGCCCCAAGGGACGCATCCTGATCCGCGGCGAGTACGGCCAGGACATCATCGACGAGCTCGCGCCGGCCGAGGGCGAGCCCGTCATCGACAAGCCCGGCAAGGGTGCGTTCTACGCCACCGAGTTCGGTGACGTCCTGAAGGTGCGCGGGATCACCAGCCTCGTCGTCACCGGGGTGACGACCGAGGTCTGCGTGCACACGACCGTGCGCGAGGCCAACGACCGCGGCTACGAGTGCCTCGTCCTCTCCGACTGCGTCGGCTCCTACTTTCCCGAGTTCCAGCGGGTCGCCCTGGAGATGATCGCCGCGCAGGGCGGGATCTTCGGCTGGGTCGCCTCCTCCGAGCAGTTCCTCGACGCCCTCGCGGTTCTGGGCGCCTCCGCCGTCGCTTCGTCCGCCGTCGCCGCGTCCTGAATCCCAGGGAGACCGTACCCGTCATGATCAAAATCGGAAGCCCGCCGGCCGAGCGGTCGGTCAACCTGCCCTACTGGACGAAGGGCGACACCAACGCGTTCTTCGGCCTGGGCATCAACGTCCTGGTCAACGTCATCGTCCTGACGTCGCTGTGCCTGTTCGTGGTGAACATCCCCAAGGGGGACGTGTTCGGCGCGATCCTGCCCGCGCTGGGCATCGCGATGCTGCTCGGCAACTTCTTCTACGCCTTGCTCGGCCGCCGGCTGGCCCTCAAGGAGGGCCGTGACGACGTCACGGCCATGCCGTACGGGCCGAGCGTTCCGCACATGTTCATCGTCGTCTTCGTGATCATGCTGCCGATCTACCTGCAGACGAAGGACCCGGTGGCCGCCTGGCAGGCGGGCCTCGCCTGGGCGTTCATCATCGGGATCATCGTCATGATCGGCGCCTTCGTCGGCCCGACGATCCGCCGCTACGCCCCGCGCGCGGCCATGCTCGGCACGCTCGCCGGCATCTCCATCGCGTTCATCTCGATGCGGCCGGCCGCGCAGATGTGGGACGCCGCCTGGATCGCGCTGCCGGTCTTCGGCCTGCTGCTCATTGGGCTGCTCACCGACCTGAAACTGCCGTGGAACCTGCCGATCGGCGCGGTCGCGCTGCTGCTGGGGACGGCGATCGGCTGGATCGGTGGCTTCATGGACGCCCCCGCGGTCGGCGACGCGGCGAAGGACATCGCTGTCTCGCTGCCGACGTTCCACTTCGACAAGCTGATCGACGGCCTGTCCGACATCTCGCCGCTGCTCGCCACGGCCATCCCGCTCGGGGTCTACAACTTCACCGAGGGCATGACCAACGTGGAGAGTGCCGCGTCCGCCGGGGACAGCTACAACCTGCGGCCGATCCTGCTCGCTGACGGCCTCGGCGCGGTCGTCGGCGCGGCGCTGGGCTCCCCGTTCCCGCCCGCGGTCTACATCGGCCATCCCGGCTGGAAGGCGGCCGGCGGCCGGACGGGGTACTCGCTGGCGACCGGCGCCATCATCGCGCTGCTGTGCTTCCTGGGGATGTTCAGCCTGCTCAACGCGGTGCTCCCGCTGCCGGCGATCGTGCCGATTCTGCTCTACATCGGGCTGCTGATCGGTGCGCAGGCCTTCCAGGTGTCACCGAAGGCGCACGGCGCCGCGGTGGTGGCGGCGATCATCCCGAACATCGCGTCCTGGGCGGCTGGGCTCATCGACAACACGGTGACCACCGCGGTCGGCGTGGCGTCCAACCTCAACCCGTCGGTCCAGCTCACCGTCACCGACGACGATCTCGAGGCGAACAGCGTGCTGCTGCACGGGCTGCACGTCCTCGGCGACGGGGCCGTCCTCGCCGGTCTGGTCCTGGGCACGATCGTGGCGTTCATCATCGACAAGCGGTTCGTCCACGCGACGATCGCGTCCGCGGCCGGCGCGGTGCTGGCGTTCGTCGGCCTGATCCACGGCGAGAAGGTGGAGTGGAACGCCAGCGGCCAGGTCGCGCTGGGCTATCTGTTCCTCGCGGTGGTCTGCGCGATCTGGGCCCTGACGAAGCCCGCGCCGCGGGTGCCCGACGCCGAGGAGATCGAGCTGGAACGGGTGCACGGCGTGCCCCCGCAGCGCTCCCGCGGCGACGCCGCGGGAGCGCCCGCGCCGACGACGGTGCCGACCGCGGTGCCGGCGGCCGTGAACGGCGGGCGACCGGGTGAGGGCGAGCCGGCCACGGCTGAGCCCGCGACCGGGAAGCCGGCGGCGGCGACGTCCTGACCCCCGCGTCCCCGGCTGCCTCGCCCGGCGGGCCGAGGCGGTCGGGGACGTCGGCACCAGGGGCACCAGCGGTCGGCACCGCGGTCGGGGACGTCGGCGGCAGGGGGCGGCGGCCGGATCGCCCGGCGGGTGCGCTGAGGAGCTACTCGGTCGGCTCGCCGCGCACGAACTTCAGCGAGACCTCCATGATCCCGTGGTCCTCGGTTGAGATGCCCGGGATGCTCGGGTTCGGGATGCCGTAGTCGGCGAAGGTCACCGGGATCTGGCCGACGATCTGGATCTGGTCGCCGGTGCGGCGGGCCTGCAGGTTCATGGTCACCTCGCGGGCGGTGCCGTGCATGGTCAGCGTTCCGGTGGCCGGGTAGGTGCGCGTCTCGTCGGCGGCCGGCACCGAACCCAGGTCGATCGGCTCGGTGAGCGTGAACTGGGACGTCGGATAGGTGTCGACGTCCATGATCCGGCCGCGGAACTGGTTGTCGCGACGGTCCTCGTCGCTGCGCACCGACGCCATCTGCACCTCGAACTGCGCCTTGGTGACGCCGTCGTCGGCGATGGTCATCGACCCGGACACCTCCGAGGTGCGGCCCGCGGCGGTCGTCTTCTGGCCGAAGAGGACCTCCTCGACCCGGTAGCCGGCCTCGGACCCGTCGGTGATCCGCCACACGCCGTCGACCGAATCGCCGGCCGTGGAACCGGCGGACGAGGTGCTGGGCCCGGGGTCGTCGAGTGCGAACTCCTCCGGGGCGTCCTCCTTGATCACGTTGATGTAGAACGCGGTGCCGCCCACGACCAGGACCGCCACGGCCACGACGGCGCCGGCCAGGATCAGCGGCCAGCGCCGCTTTTTACGAGGCGTGCTGTCTGCCACCAGGTACCTACCTTCTTGAAGGTTCAATCATCCTGGGGGCAATGTTGCACAGGCAACCTGAGCTAAACCTGATGGCACGGCGACGGGCGCGTGTCGGCCCACGCCGCCCGATCACCGTCGGGGCGTGCTCGGCCCAGCTTCGGCATCGGGTCTGTCGGCCGTTCGGGGCCGGGATTTCTTCGTTGCGCCAGGCGATTCCTCCGGGCACGGTTCACACGGTTCGCGGCCGGCGGCCCGGTCCGGCGGCGCGGCCGAGAGCCTGGAGATCATCGCCGCCGTGCCGCCGGTCGCGCCGGCCAGGTGCACGGTGGTGCCACGCTCGGCGAACTTCTGCAGGACGTCGTCCAACGCGGCCACCCCGGCGGAGTCCAGGATCTGGGCGTCGGTGAGGTCGATGACGACCCGGGGCGGGTCGTGGGCGTAGTCGAAGGCGTTCACCAGGTCGTTGCTGGAGCCGAAGAAGACCGGGCCGCCCACGGCGTAGAGGCGTTCGCCCCCCTCCGGGTCGAGCACGCTGGTGACCTCGGTGAGGTGCGCGACCCGGCGGGTGAACAGCAGCGCCGAGAGCACGACACCCACCAGCACCCCGTACGCCAGGTTGTGGGTGGGCACGACCACCGCGACGGTCGCGACCATCACCAGGGTCTCCGAGCGCGGCATCCGCCGCAGCGTGGACGGCGCCACGCTGCGCCACTCGAAGGTCATCACCGAGACCAGGATCATGACCGCCACCAGGGCGGACATCGGGATCACGCCGACGATCCCCCGCAGCGGGACCACGAGAAGGAGCAGGAAGGCGCCGGCGGCGAAGGTGGACAGGCGTGTCCGGCCGCCGGAGGAGACGTTGACCATCGTCTGGCCGATCATGGCGCAGCCGGCCATGCCGCCGAGGAAGCCGTTGACGACGTTGGCGAGGCCCAGGCCCCACGCCTCGCGGTTGGCGTCGTGCGTGGTGTCGGTCATCCGGTCGACGATCTGCGCGGTGAGCAGGGTTTCCAGCAGGCCGACCGCGGTGAGCGTGGCGACGTACGGCGCGATGATCCGCAGCGTCTCCCAGGTCATCGGGACGGACGGGAGCCCCGGGACGGGCAGCGAGCCGGGCAGGGCGCCCTCGTCGCCGACGGTCGGCACCGACAGGTCGAACGCGACGGTCGTCAGGGTCAGCAGGCCGACCGCGACCAGCGGCGGCGGCACGGCCCGGGTGAGCCGCGGGACGACGAGCAGGATGGCCAGGCCGGCCCCGACCAGCAGGTAGACCGGCAGCGACTCGCCGATGACGTGCGGCATCTGCGCCATGAAGATCAGGATGGCCAGCGCGTTGACGAAACCGATCATCACCGTGCGCGGCACGAAGCGCATCAGCCGCGCGACCCCGAGCCGGCCGAGCACGAACATCGTCACGCCGACGCCGACCGTGGTCGCGAGCAGGTAGTCCAGACCGTGGTCGCGGACCAGCGGCGCCGCGACGAGCGCCATCGAGCCCGCCGCCGCCGAGATCATCGCCGGGCGGCCGCCGGTGAAGGCGATGACGACGGAGATCGTGAACGACGCGAACAGGCCGACCTTGGGATCCACCCCGGCGACGACCGAGAACGAGATGGTCTCCGGGATGAGCGCCAGCGCGGTGACCAGGCCGGCCAGCAGCTCGACGCGGACCACGCGCAGCCCCGGCCACCGGACGCCCCACCGGACGCCGGCCAGCGCCGCCCAGCGGGCACCGGCCAGCCGTGGCCGGGCCCGGGGAAGGCGGGCACGGCGAACGGCGGGCTGGGGCAAGGGTTGGCCCCGGGACATCTCAGGCACGCGGAACTCTCACAGGCGCGAGGCGGTGACGTCGCGGCGTCGAGACATCACCTCGGTGAACCGGTCGGCACGCCGGGGCGTCCCGCCAGGGCGGGCATACGCCACCGGAGTCGGGACACCCTCGCCTCTCCCGCCCGGACGGGTGGCATGCCATCCCGGCCCGGCGGCGGGGACGTCCCCAACTCTTCCGGTAGGTCAGATATGACGATACAAAGCCCTCGAAACCGGATCTACGGGCCCTCCGGGTCAGGCCCGCGGCGCGCCCAACTGCTCGAGGTACCGCTGCATCTGGTCGATCTCCCAGGCCTGGTTGACCACCATCGCCCGGGCCAGCGCCCGCACCCGGTCGTCGTCGGCGTGCATCGAGGCGTACTGCGCCATGGCCACGCCGCCGCGGTGGTGGTGGATCATCAGGGTCAGGAACTGGACGTCCAGGTCACGCCCGCTCGCCGCCGCGAGCGAGCCGAGCTCGGACTCGGTCGCCATGCCCGGCATCCGCACGGTCTCCCCGGTCCTGCCGGGCATGCCGCCGCCGGGCATGGTTCCGTCGGTCATCGCGCCGGTCCCCGCGGTGCCGTGGTCGCCGTGGTCGCCAGCGTCGGCGCCGGCATCGGCCATCCAGGCCATGGGCGCGTTGGCGGACGTCGAGGTACGGCCCCAGCCGGACAGCCACGCGTCCATGACGCCGATCTCCCGCTGCTGGCTGAGCGCGATGTCCTGGGCCATGTTGCGGACGTCCGCGTTGCCTCCGTGGCTGAACTCGACCATCGCCATCTGGACGGCCTGGGAGTGGTGCTCGGACATGTCCCGGGCGAAGCCCACGTCGACCGAGTCGTCGGCGGGCGGGCGGTCCAGCAGCACGCGCAGGCCGGCGCCGCCGGCGAGCAGCCCGAGGACGGCGAACAGGACGAGCGGCGTCCACCAGAGCCGGACCCAGGCCGGCGCGCGGTCGGCCCGTGCCCCCGCCGCCGGCCCGCTTCCGGCCGCCGGCCCGCTTCCGGCCGCGCCGACGAGGACGTCCTCGTCGCTTCCGGGGCTCGTCCGCTCGGCCTCCGCGGCGTCGGGCAACCCGGCGGCCTCGGTCACGGTGGGGGTCATACCGGAAGGCTTGGTCGCGGTGGCGGCCGCGGCGGAGGCCCCGGGCGCCGCCGCGTCGGTCTCGGCGCGTGTGCCGTCTGCGGTTCTGCTGTCACGTGGCATGGCGCTCACGCCCCGGTCTTCGTCGGCTCGGCTCATCACCGTCCAGTGTGGCCCACGGACGGCGCCCGGTCAGGGGCGAACCGCCCGCGCGGCCAGGTCACCCGGCCCCCGGTGAGCATCCGGCCGGCACTGGGCCGACCGTCCCGGGGACGCTTCCCGGGGCGCTCAGACCTGCAGGTGTGAGTTGAAGACGAAGGTCCGCTTGCCGACCTGGACGCGGGTCCCGGGGACGAGCGGGGCGGGCTGGTGCGGGTTCAGCGGGGTCCACACCGTCGCCTCCGGCGGGGCGATGTAGGTGCCGTTCGCCGACCCGCGGTCGGTGATGACCGCGTCCCACCCGGTCAGGGTGATCACCGCGTGGACCCGGGACACGGCGCTCTCGCCGTCCTCGACGGGCAGCGGACGCGCGTTGCCGGCGCGGACGGCCTCGTCGCGGTCCGGCTGACGCCCGATCACGAGGTCCATGTCGACGTTGACGGTCTGGCCGTCGTCGAACACCAGGACGCCCACCGGTGGCCGGGGGCCGAGCACCGTCCGGTTCGTCTGCTGGGCCAGCGAGAGGCCGCACTCGGCGCAGTAGGGCGCCTGCGGGTGGTTGAAGTGGCCGTGGGCGCACAGGACGCCCTCGACCTGGGGCTGCGACGGGTTCGGCAGGATCGTCTGCGCCTCGTCGTCCTCGATGAGGTCGGAGACGGTGAAGGTCTGCCCCGGCAGCTGCGTCATGGCGTCGTGGTCGTCGTCGAGGTCGTCGCCGAGATCGTCGTGCAGGCCGGGGGGGCCGCCCGGGGTGTGGCCCATCGAGCCCATCGAGCCGTGCCCGCCCCCGTGCTGGTGCCCGGACGAGTGCCCGGAGGGCGCCGGCTCCCGGCCGGCGAGCTCCGTGGGCGGGTCCTCCTCGAGCTCGTCGAAGTCGGCGGCCTGCGTCGGCTCGGCGGCCGCGCGCATCCGGTGCGCCTCCTCCTCCTTGCTCAGCAGCGGGGTGAGTGCCGGCGGAGCGGTGGAGAGCGGGTCGGGCATGCGGGCGCCCGAGGTGGGGATCGGCGCCGCCCCCGTCATCGGCTCGCGCGGCGACTCGAAGCCGGCCAGCAGCGCGTCGGTCGAGGCCTTCGGGGCGGGCAGCGCCGGGGAGTCGTCGGCCACCAGGCTCACCGCGGTGCCCGGCACCGCGCCGATCCGCAGGTCCAGCGGGAAGCCCAGGTCGTCGATGCCGCCGGTGGGGGCGCCGTCGCCGATCGTGCCGGTCGGCCCGACCTCCAGCCGGGTGATCTCGGCGGGCAGCAGGCGGTCGACCCAGGTAGCCGAATCCACCCCGGACAGCGAGACGGGGGACGGGCCGGTCGCGACGACGTCCATCGCGCCGTGGACGAGCGCGGCGACCCGGTCGTTGACCGTCGTGAGGAGGCTGAAGTCGGGGACGCGGTCCGGATCGGCGTCGGCCAGCAGCCCGGCGACGCGGCGGACGAGGCGCCGGCCCATCGTCGCCGCCGTGCCGGCCTCGCCGGCCACCTCGGCGCACAGGGCGAGCAGCCGCTTGGTGGTCTCGGTGGTCTCGGGCCGGCCCACGTGAGCGACGACCAGCACCCCGGGCAGTCTGACGACCACGCCCGTGTGCCCGCCGTGCCCCGTGCCGACCACGACCCGGAAACGGTCTAGTCCCGCCATTGCCTCGCCCTTCGCCGCCCACCCGCGCCGTGCAAACGGTACCGATCTTCAGACTAGCGGCACCCGCGCACGGCGTACCGCACTTATCCTGCCGCGAGAGCGGTGGTTGGAACCTCCGGTGTCGCTGTGCGGACCCCACCGGCGGGGCAGCGGCGCGGCGGCCGCGGCGAACGTGGTAAAGGCCCCGGGAAGGCGGCGGCACCGCCGTCAGAGTAGTCGGCCACCGTGGAAACGCCACCGCAGGAACGGGACGCGCATCGGGCCGTTCGCGCAGAGCCACACCGCCAGCCAGACGAGCCCGAAATGGGCGAGGAAGGCCTTTCCTCCGACGCCGTCCGCACCCGGAACGGCGCCCGCCCGCGCCGCCAGCCACACCAGCAGGCCCTCGTTCACCGCGGTGAGCAGGCCGAACATCGTCGGCCAGTCCTTCTCCCAGCGGAACTGCTGCAGCCCGTGGTAGACGAGCTCCCAGCCCAGCCCGAGAAGGGCGACCGCGCACAGCACGCCGAAACTCGCCCGCCACGCGGCCCCGGCAGATGCCTCGGTGGGCAGCAGCGGGGCGATCAGCGCCGTCAGAACGACCCCGACGGTGGCGAGTAGGAACAGGCGGGTCTGAAGCCGTCCGGCCAGGGTCGGCACCATGAGGCGATTTTCTCCGATCGTGTGCGGCGTCAGACCGGTTGGTTGCGCATCCAACGCACCCACTGCGACACCGAACGTGCCACCCCTATCCGGGGTACGAATCCCTCCGCGGCCAGGTCGTCACAGATTTCCTGGGCGGCGATCTGTAGACCGAGGAAGGTGTCGACGCCCGGGAAGTAGCCGCCGAGGGTCGCCGCGCCCGAGGCGTAGAGCCGCCCCGGCCCGTTGCGGGTCCCGCGGACCTCGAAGGTCCGCTCCACGTCCAGCCGGCCGAGCGGGTTGTGCCCGGCTCCGGAGTGGTCGAGCAGGTCTGCCAGCACCCGGTGCTCGCGGATGTCCGCCACCAGGCCGGTGGCGTCGATGACGTACGCCGCCGGCACCTCCAGCATCCCGTCGGCGGTGCGGACCCGGGTGACCACCGTTCCGTCCGTTCCGGGGGTGAGCCGCTCCACCTCGCCCACCCGGGTCACATACCAGCCCTCGTGCCGGCCGCGGGCGAGCTGAGCCTGCCACCGGCGCCGGCGGGGGGTGTTCGTCCCGCCGATCGTGTCGTAGAGCGCCCTGCGCTCGTCGCCCTCCAGGGTGCGCATGCGTGCCTTCAGCTGGCCGCCCCAGACCGACTTCGGGTAGTTGAACCCCTGGTAGGCCCAACCGTCGCCGCCCCGGCGGCGCATGAACACGCTGGGGCCGTGCGAGCCGCGCACATATGTGCGGAACAGGTGCACGATGTGCGTCCTCGCCCCGTGCCGGTCGCGGTCGGTGATCAGCCGGTCGAGGATGCGGGAGGCCACGATGCCCGCCCCGCGCACCACGACGGTCGCCGGGTGCCGGATCAGCTCGTCGTAGACGTGCTCGTGTGGCTCGTAGGCGTTGACGACCCGCCGCACGTCCCCGTACCGGGAGCGGTACTCCTGCAGGTCCGGGAGGAACTTCAGCCCCGGGTAGCCGACGCCCAGGTGGACGTACCGGCTGCGGTAGGCGATCCGCTTCGTCGCGGACCGTCCGGCCGGGGGGGTGAGGACGGTCAGGTACCCCCCGCCCGCGCGGCGGCGGACCATCCGCACCTGCCCGGAGACCAGCATCTCGGGGTACGAGATCCGGGCGGCCTCCCGGGCCATGCCGTCGAAGACCATCCTGATGCGGGGGGTGAAGTAGTCCGACAGCAGTGGCTCGGTCGCGACCCGCCACAGCGGTTCGACGAACCCGCGCAGGCCTCGGGCCGCGAACGCCTCCCGCACCGCGTAGGACGGGAAGGCCCAGATGTTGTCCGGGGTCGAGCTCGAGTCCGAGCGGATGCGTTCGTGGTCGGGGATCTGCGAGACCCGAGTCAGGTACCGGTAGGTCTGCCAGGGGGTGTCGATGTTGGACAGCACCCGGATCGCCGAGGTCGGCGCGCCCGCGATGCGCAGGTAGTCGACCAGGACGAACGAGCCGATCCCACCGCCCACCGTGACCAGGGGTGCGTCGTGGACGGGGATGCCGGCGTCGGTGAGCATGCGGTCCGTCCAGACCGACGTCTCGATCAGCCGTCGGGTGAGGTCGCCATGGGTCTCGCCCCCGCCCACCCGGGCTGGTGCGGGTGGCGCCTGCGGGGCCGCGGAGTTGCCGAGCACGGTGGTGGGGCCGTGGATCGGGTCGTCCGGGCTGCCGGGCAGGTGTGGGCCGACCAACGCCTCCACCTCCTCGCCGGGCGCGCTCACCCGGGCCTGCCGCCGCGCGCCGGTGCGACCGGCGTCGCCGCGACCGGACTACCGGGACCGGACCGCCGCCAGGGTCGGACCGCCGGAACCGGGCCACCGGGGACCGGATTGCCAGGATAGGTGGCCCGGTGACCCTTCCGGGTGGGGTGTCCGAGGCAAGACACCGCCCGGTCGGCTCAGCCCAGGGCGCGGTCCAGGTGGATCGCCGCGCTGATCAGGGCCAGGTGGGTGAAGGCCTGCGGGAAGTTGCCCAGGGCCTCGCCGGAGGGGCCGATCTCCTCGGCGTAGAGCCCCACGTGGTTGGCGTAGGTGAGCATCTTCTCGAAGACCAGCCGGGCCTCGGCCGTGCGGCCGGCACGGGTCAGCGCCTCCACGTACCAGAACGAGCACAGGTTGAACGTGCCCTCGTCCCCGGTCAGGCCGTCGCTGCCGTCCGCGGCGTACCTGCGCACCAGACTGTCGCTCACCAGCTCCGAGCCGACCCGGTCCAGCGTCGACAGGAAGCGGGGGTCGGTCGGGCCGGAGAACTTCACCAGCGGCATGCACAGCAGCGAGGCGTCCAGCCGCGGCGAGCCCGGGAACTCCATGTAGGCCCCCTTCCGGGGATCCCAGGCCTCGTTCTGGACGAACCGGTAGGCCCGCCCGGCGTGGTCCTTCCAGTCGTTGGTGGGCCCGGGCAGACCGCGCTGCCGGGAGATCCGGCAGGCACGCTCGAACGCCACCCAGGTCATGACCGCCGAGTAGGTGAATCGCTGCCGTCCGCCCCGGGTCTCCCAGATGCCCTCGTCGGGCTGCTCCCAGTGCCTGGCCAGCCAGTCGAGCTGACGGCCGAGCGCCTCCCACAGCTGGAAGGAGATCGGGACCTGCTTGTTGTACAGGTACACCGAGTCCATCAGCTCGCCGTAGATGTCGATCTGGAGCTGGCCGGCGGCGCCGTTGCCGATGCGCACCGGCCGCGAGCCCCGGTAGCCCTCGAGATGGTCGAGGACGATCTCGTCCAGGTCGGCGTTGCCGTCCACGCTGTACAGCACGCCCAGGCCGAGCTCGGGCGGCGCTTCCTTGCAACGCTGCTCGAGCCAGTCCATGAACGCGGCGGCCTCCTCGGTGAACCCGAGGGCCATCAGCGCGTAGGTGGTGAACGCCGCGTCGCGGATCCAGGTGTAGCGGTAGTCCCAGTTGCGCACCCCGCCCAGCTCCTCCGGCAGGGAGGTGGTCGGTGCCGCGATGAGTGCCCCGGTCGGGCGGTAGACCAGCAGCTTGAGCACCAGCGCCGAGCGCAGCACCATCTCCCGCCAGCGGCCGTGGTACCGGCCCCGGCGCACCCACGTCTGCCAGTACTCCAGCGTCCGGGTGAACAGGTCGTCGGCCTCGCCGGGCTGCAGCGGGCGGATGCGGGAGTCCCACTCGAGGACGATGTCGGCCGTCTCGCCCATCGCCAGCTCGAAGTCGCAGGCGACCGCGGTGCCCTCGATCCGCAGCGGGAGCGCCGTGCGCAGCACGAGGGTGCCGGTGGCCGACTCGAAGACCGCACCGGCGCCGGGCACCAGCGTCACCGTGTGGGACGCCCGCCCGTAGTCGAACCGGGGGTCGCAGCGCAGCCGGAACCCGGCGGTGCCGCGCACGGCGCGGGCCTGGCGGACGACCACGTGCGGCGTCTCGGTCAGGTCGTTGTCGACCGGGACCATGAAGTCGACGACCTCGCCCACCGAGTGCGGCGTGAGAAAGCGGGTCATCAGGACGTTCGAGTCGGGCAGGTAGAGCTGCTTGGCCTTCGACTGCGAGCAGTGGATGCGGAAGGAGCCGCCGCGGTCGGCGTCGAGCAGGCTCGCGAAGACCGACGGGCCGTCGAAGCGCTGCGGGCAGTACCAGTCGATCGTGCCGTCCGTGGCGACCAGGGCCACGGTGCGCAGGTCGCCGATGACCGCGTGCTCCTCGATCGGCGGGTAGTCGGATGCGGGCATGCGGACCTCCGCGGGTGGGGATGTCCGGGCGCGGCCGGAGGATGGGCCTTGCGGGAAGCCCCCGGGCGGGCGGTGCGTCGCCTCGGGGAGTGGTCACTGCAGCTCACTTCGGCGTGGTCAGCCGAAGGTATCCCAGCGGGCAGGCCATCCCGCCCGTCCCGCCGGGCCGGCGGCCACCGCCGAAAGTGCCCCCCACTACCCGATCGGGGTAGGCCGGGAGTAGCCCGGCGCGGGGGGCTCCGGGCGGGTGGCCCGGGGCGGAAGTCCCTGTTCTGACGGTGAAGTCGCCGCTGCGGCGACCGTCGCGGGACGGGGGCGAGGTGGAGGGTCCGGCGGGCTGTGGAGGGTCTCGGGTGCCCGGTGCCTGGGCGGGCGCCCTACGATCGCGCCATGACCGAGCAGCTGCCGACCATCGCGGACGGTCGAGCCAGCCTTGTCATGTTCGCCCGTGGCGACCGGGTTTTCCCGGTGGACGATCTTGGCGGCGGGGTGTGGTCTCGTCGTGGCACGGTGCTGTCCGTGCATCCGGCGTCACACGAGGAGGCACAGCCGGTCGGGGGCGGCGTCCGGGTCGATGCGGTGCCCTCGGCCGCGCCCTCGACCGCCCGGGCGACGGTGCTGTGGGACGACGGCTCCGCGGAGGTCCTCGCCGAGGACAAGCTCTGCCTGGTCTACGACCAGGAGGCCCCGGTGGGCATCCGGGTGGTCACGATGGAGATGAGCCAGCCCTTCGACGTCGTCGACCACGGCGGCCACGTCGTCCTGGTGCTGCGGGAGGGGCTGCTGGCCGCGGCGGACGTCGGCGCGCTGCGTGCCCGGCTTGGCCGGGTGCGCGCGGCGCTGGCCCCGGGCCACGGCGCCGCCGCGTCGGCGGCGGCGCTGCGCCGCCGCGGCCGGGGGCGGGGGGACGCGCGGGTAGCCGAGCTCACCGGCCCGCCGCCGGACGACGTCCCGCACCCGGACACCGCGCGCCTGGATCCCGCGGGCCCGGACGCCGCGCGCCGCGATGCCGCCGCCCGTCTGGACGCCGCCCGCCGGGACATCGCGCGCCTCGACGCGGCCCGCCTGGATGCCGCCCGTGCCGATGCCGGGGCCGCGCGCGGCGCCGGGCGGGCTGACGTGGCCGCCGGGCGTGCTGATGTCGCCGTCGGGCGTCCCGGAGTGGCCGCTGGGCGTGCTGACGTCGGGGCCGGGCGTTCCGGCGTGGCGGTCGGGCGGGCTGACGTTGCGGCTGGGCGTGGTGACGTGGCCGGGGGGCGTTCCGAGGTCGCTGTCGGGCGGGCCGATGTGGCTGTGGGGCGGCCCGAGGCTCCCGCGGGCGTTCCCGGCGGCGCGGCCGGGCTGCCCGCCGGTGGACGTCCGCCGACGGTGCGGCGCCCCGACGTGCTCGTGGCGGGCTCCGGGCCGGGGCATCCCGTGGCGGTGGGGAGCCAGGACGTGACGGTCGGGAGCCCTGGTGGGGACCGGCCGGTCGCCGAGGTGGGACGCCCGGCGGACCCGGCTCGGCGCGAGGCGCCGCGGCCCGATGTCTTCGTCGGGCGCGCCGATCCGGCGCGGTCCGACGTCGGCCGGTCTGGCCCTGGGCGTTCGGACCTCGACCGCTCGGACCCTGACCCCTCGGACCCTGACCGATCGGACCTCGGCCGATCGGAGGCGGCGCGTCTGGAGATGGCGAGGGTCGAAACGCTGCGGGCAGAGATGCGGCGAGCCGAAATGCAGCGCGCTGAGATGCAGCGGGCTGAAGCCGCCCGTGGCGAAGCGGCCCGCGCCGACGCCGTGCGGGCTGATCGGGTACGTCCCGACGTGGTGGTGGGAACCCCCGGCCGGCCGGGCGCGGGGCCGCCCGCCGGACCGCCGTCGGGGTACCCGCTGCGGTGACGGACGGCGCCGGCCGGCCGGGGCCGCCTAAGGTTTCGCCGGGACGCTGCCCGGTGGGGACTCAGGAGGTCGAGTACGGCCCCGGACGCACACCCGGGCCATAGGCGTTGCTGCCGTTCATGCCGGCCCGCGGCTGTTCGGTCATGGCCTGGCTGACCTTGGACGCGATCGCCTCGGTGAGACGGATCGCCTGGGTGAGCGAGAGGTTCAGAACGATCTCGCTGTCATCGGTCATCGCGAAGCGCACCGACACATCCGCCATGCTCTTTCCTCTCAGTCCTGGTCCCCCGGACACCCGTGGCCGGTGACCGATCGTGTCGAGGAGCCCCGTCAGGGCCTCCCCGTCTCCGCGGCCAAGGGACGTGGTGACCGATCCACGATCCCCGATCGGGTTGTCGGGGCGTGCGTGACCCCCCTTGTTCGGCGGTGGTGTGCTGCTGCTAGCTACCGTCGGTGTGGACTTTCGGTGACTGGCCATGTCGAAATGTCTCCCCCGTGCCGGCCTCACTCTGCCGAGACCTTCTCTTAGTGATGGTGCCACTTCATGATGTGGTCGCCGGTAGGGGGACTTTCCGGCAAAGGTGACATGAGACACGGCTGTGGTCTGTTTGTCGGGCTGGCACCCGCTGTCACGCCGATCGGCGGGCCCCGGGTGGCTCTCTCCAGGTGCTCCCGCCCTGGGTGGAGGCCCTGTCCGGGGCTGATTCCGTCAGATCCACCCGGGAAACCACATACGTATTCGCCAAGATGAATAAGGAATCACCTCGGCGGCCAGGATCGGGTAGAAGTAGGCGAACAACAGGACCACGATCACCGTGTACACGCCGACGGACAGCGCGCCGGCGAGCCGCCTGGTCTCGGACGCGTCGCGCGGCCCGAGGGCCAGCCCTGCCATCGCCGTCAGCCCCAGCACCAGGAACGGCAGCGAGGGCAGCGCGTAGAAGAAGAACATCGTCCGGCTGGGGAACAGCAGCCAGGGCAGGAACGCCGAGCCGAAGCCGACGAGCACCAGCGCCGCCCGCCAGTCACGGGCGCGCACCCACAGCGCCAGCGAGCCGACCAGCGCCGCCGTCCCGCCCCACCACACGGCGGGGTTGCCCAGCGCGATGACCTCCCGCGAGCAGCCGTTGACCGCCGTGCAGCCCTCGGTGCCATACGCCGGGGAGCTGTAGAAGTAGGCGATCGGCCGGCCGAGCACCAGCCAGCTCATCGGGGTCGACCGGAACGGGTGCGAGTCGGACAGGCCCTCGTGGAAGTGCAGCACCTCCATCTGGTAGTCCCACCAGCCGTGCCAGGCGGCGAGGAAACCGTGCCCGTACCGGTCGCGGTACCAGCCGCCGTCGGTGACGAACCAGCCCGTCCAGGTGGCCAGGAAGGTCACGACGGGCACCGCGACGCAGCCCGTCAGCCATCCGGGCAGGTCGCGGCGCAGTGCGCCCAGCACGGGGGAGTGGGCGCCGGCGGTGCGGCGGGCACCGACGTCCCAGGCCAGCGCGAGCGCGGCGAAGCCGACGATCGTGTACAGCGCGCTCCACTTGACCCCCATGGACGCGCCGAGGGCCACGCCCATCGCGAGCCGCCACGGGCGCAGGCCGAGCCGGGGGCCGAACCGCCTGTCGGCCGGCGGCGGGCCGGCGCCGGCCGCGGCCCGGTCGAGGCGGTCGGCGAGCCGGCGCCGGCCGTCGTCACGGTCGTGCACCAGGCAGGCCAGGGCGATGACGATGCCCGTCATCAGGAAGATGTCGAGGATGCCGATCCGGCTCTGCACGAACTCCAGCCCGTCCATGGAGAGCAGGAGGCCGGCGAAGCAGCCGAGCACCGTCGAGCGGAACATCCGGCGGGCCGCGCGGGCGAGCACGAGCACCGCCAGCGTGCCCGCGAGCGCGGAGGAGAAGCGCCAGCCCAGTTCGGGGCTGCCGTGCGGGGTGCCCGCGCAGTCGACGTAGCCGAACAGCCACTGCGACGCGGCCATGAGCCACTTGCCGAACGGCGGGTGGACCACGTAGGCGGGCCCGTCACAGGTCTTCGAGTTGATCTCGTACCCGGCGGTCATGAGACCCCAGGCGTCCTTGACGTAGTAGACCTCGTCGAAGTACAGCCCGCGGGGCTCGGTGATCCGCCAGAACCGCAGGATCCCGGCGGTCACCGCGACGAACAGGGGCGCCAGCCATCCGACGGCGCGGTCGCCGGGCATCGGCGGGCACAGCCGCTCGTGCGGCGTACGGCCGGTTCTGGCGGCAGTGGCCGGTTCCGGGCGGCTGGGCTCCGATGCGCCGGTCTCGGAACGGGGTAGGTGCGCCGTCGTCGCCGTCACACCGATCAGGGTAGGTCCTGCCCCCTGGCAGACTGGTCGGGTGTCCGGGACCCTCGTGCTGTGCGGTGCCCCGATCGGTGACGTGCGCGACGCGAGCCCGCGGCTGGGCGAGGTGCTCGCGACCGCCGACGTGATCGCCGCCGAGGACACCCGCCGGGTGCGCCGGCTCGCGCACGCGCTCGGGATCACGATCACGGGGCGGGTCGTCTCCTGTTACGACGCCGTCGAGGGCGCCCGGGCGGAGATGCTCACCGAGCAGTTGCTCGCCGGCCGCACCGTCGCGCTCGTCACGGACGCGGGCATGCCCGCGGTCTCCGACCCCGGCTACCGGGTCGTAGCGGCGGCGGCCGCGGCCGGGGTGGCGATCACCGTGGTCCCCGGGCCGTCGGCGGTCACGGCGGCGCTGGCCGTCAGCGGGCTGCCCTCGGACCGCTGGACCTTCGAGGGGTTTCTGCCCCGCAAGGCGGGCGAACGCCGGTCACGGCTGCGCGGGCTCGCCGCGGAGAGCCGGACGATGGTCTTCCTGGAGTCGCCGCACCGGCTGGGCGCGTCGCTGCGTGACCTGGCGGAGGCCTTCGGCGGGCCGCGCCGGGCGACGCTGTGCCGGGAGCTCACGAAGACCTGGGAGGAGATCGTCCGCACCGACCTGGCCGGCCTGGTCGACTGGGCCGGCGACGGGCGCACCGTCCGGGGCGAGTTCACCCTGGTGATCGCCGGCGACGCGAGCGCCGGGACGGCCAGGCCCGCCCGGGATGCCGGAGCGAGCGCACCAGTTGGCGCGCTCTGGGCAGGGACGGGGCCGCACAAGACCGGTGCCGAGGCCGCGGTCGGGCCGGGGGCTGGTCTCGCGGCGCCCACTCAGGCCGGGCCGGAGGTGCTCGCCGCGGCGGTGGCCCGCCTGACGGCGGGCGGCATGCCGGCGCGGGACGCGCGTAAGGCGGTGGCCGCCGAGTACTCCCTGTCACCCCGGGAGGTGTACGCGGCGGTGATCGCTGCCCGCGACTCGGAACGGACAGAGACCCCGGGAACAGACGAGAGGTGAGCCGCCCCGGCCCGCCCGGGTGACCGGGGGCGCCAGGGCGGAACTCGCACTTCGGGGCGGTGATTCCTGGCGATGTCGTGCCGTGCAGTGCCGCTCGCACGGACCATGAGGGCCTGGAGCCGCGTCGTGCCGTGGCGGTTTGCGAGATCGCGGCAGGTCCTTTCTCATATGTGGTCTCGGTGTGGAATTCCTTCCGCTTGGCCGTACCGGGGTGCCGGCGGTCTCGTACGGTTACCGTGCCCCCCAGACGTTCAGCAACCATTCCGGCGTCCGCCTGACAGCGTCTGCCCGACCGTGTCTGCCCGACAGCGCCTGCCCGACGGCGCCTGCCCGACCGCGTCCATCCGACGGCGTCCATCAGACCGGACGTCACACTCTCCCCACGAGTATCCATTGGCGAGGCGGAGTGGTCGGGGTAGGATAAGCCACCCTGCCAGGCATGGATTATCGGCTGTGTGTCAAATTCTGAGGCCCTGGCTGTTGGCGACCCGGCTGTCGACGAGCGGTGGCTGTCGGCCGGCCGTCGATGCTTGCTTTATGTCAAGAAAGACCGGCGGAATCAGAGGAATCAGTTTGAAAGCATCCTGATGAATGCATCCCGCCTGCGCCCGCTGAACCGGGCTGCCCCGGTGGGAGTGCTCTCAACGGGGGGGTGCACATTCTGTCAACGGGTTCCAAGCCGCTGGCCGCCAGCAGGCGACAGCTCCCGTGAACCCGGCCATCCATCTTCTGGAGCTGGCTGCAGATGCATCAGAGCATCATCGAGGACGAGGCAAGGCCGGACGGCCCCGCACAGAATTCGCGTGGCGCGGGCCGCCGGGTGGGGCGGCGTGACCGGCGCAGGCGTGACCGCGTGGTCCGAACCGCCAGACGCAAGATCCTGCTATCCGCCCTCTGTCTCCTCGTCGTGGTCGGCGGGACGACCGGCGTGATCCTGCACTCCGCGCTCGGGGGCGACGACGCGGGTGGGAAGCCCATCCAGCTGGCCGACACCGAGCCGCGATACCAGACCGGTGTGAACTTCCTTCCGAACCCCGGCTTCGAGAACACGGCGGCGGGCTGGTCGGCCGGGCCATCCGAGAGCGCTCGCCTGTCCCCGACGGTGCCCGGCCGCAGCGGGTCCGGCGCGGCGGTCGTCACGGCCAGGGCCCGGGTACCCGCCATCACCCTGACCGACACTCCGGACGCCGTGACCTGGACCGGCGGCAGGCTGACCTATCTCGGCGCCGTCTGGGTGCGCACGACCGCCCCGGGTACCCGCGTCCAGCTGAAGCTGACCGAGCTCGACGGTGCCCGCACGGCCGCGCGCGCCCTGACCAACGTCACCCTGAACGATGCCACCTGGCAAAAGGTCGAGGTCTCCCTGCGGGCGACCGCCACGGGCCACCGGCTGGACTTCGCGGTCGTCGCCGACCGGCTTCCCGCCGGCCAGTTCCTCTACGCGGACGATGCGTCCCTTCTCATCGGGAGGCCGTCATCGCCGGCCCCGACGGGGCCGGCGGCGACCACGGGCGGCCAGCCGAGCGCGTCCCCGCCGGTGAGCGGCAGCCCGCGGCCTGGCACGAGCGCGACTCCCAGCGCGCCGGCGAGTGAGCAACCGCGCCCGAGCACGGCACCGCCCGCGCCGGGTGGGTCGGGCATCACGCCGATCCCGGCCGGCATGCCCAACGCGAGCACCACTGGCGTCCGGGCGGGGGCGTCGCTGACCCTCCTCTCCGGTGACCAGCGCATCACCCGCGCGGGAACGGTGATCGAGAACAGGGATGTGCGCGGGTGCATCCGAGTGGAGGCCGACAACGTCGTCATCCGGAACTCCCGGGTCTCCTGCCGGTCGTCGGGTTCCGCGGTGATCAAGAACCTCGGCCAGAACCTGCTGGTCGAGGACGTCACCATCGACGGGCAGGGCGCCTCGAACTCCGGCATGTCGACCGCCGACTTCACCGCCCGCCGGGTGAACATCTCGAACACGATCGACGGCTTCTTCATTAACGACAACATCCTCATCGAGAACTCGTACGTTCATCACCTCGCCCAGATCCCGTCCAGCCACAACGACGCGGTACAGACCACCGGCGGCAGCAACATCGTGCTGCGCCACAACACCCTGATTCCCATCAACGAGACGACCGGCGAGTCGAGTAACGCCGGCTACATGTTCGGGCAGAACATCGGGCCGATCTCGCGGGTTGTCTTCGACGGCAACTTCATCAACGGCGGCGGCTTCACCCTCAACGGTGCCGGTGACGTGACCTTCGTGAACAACCGGTTCGGCCGCAACTGCCTGTACGGGATCAAGGCGTTCAAGGGCAGCCAGGTGAAGTTCGACCAGTCCAACATCTGGGCCGACACCGGCCGTCCGGTGAACGACGACCCCAAATGCTGAGATGATCAGGGGGCCGTCGGGCGCTCCGGGCCCGACGGCCCCCTGATCCACCACTCGGACCTGTCCGTGGGTCCCCGTCGCGACCGGGGCCCCCCG
>NZ_JALKFY010000010.1:0-31110 GCF_023242985.1 Frankia sp. Mgl5
CCCGCCCACCCCAATAATTGCCCCCCCCGCAGGGGGGGGGCGGGGCCCCCCCGGCGGGGGGGGCGCGGCCTCCGTCGGAGCGGGGTGGGCGCCCGGCGCGCCCGGTGACCTCCTAGGCGTAGATCTCGATGATCTTGGGCAGGGTGAAGACGGTGAGCGGGTAGTGGAGCAGGTTCCCGTTGTTGTTCAGCCTGAACGTGACGATGGCGCCGAGCTGGTAGACCCCGGCCGCCAGCGTGTTGGCGGGCACCGTGCGCTCGGTGTCGGCGCGGCGGTAGCCGAGCTGGCCGTGGGTCGTCGACTCGACCCGCGACGGGATCGGGTTCGCCGGGGCGGGGCTCCCCAGCCCGTTCACCCAGTACCGGACCGAATAGCGCAGAATTCCGACGAGGAGCCCGTTGAGGGCGCCGGCGAGGTCGAAGTCGATCCACACGGTGAACGGATCACCGACTCTGATGATGTTGGTTGGCGCGACTCCGTTCGAGTCCTCGATCGACACGTAGTCGTCCGCGGTGATCTGCCCGACGGGCTCGCCTACCTGGGTCATTCGCTGGTTCCTCCTGAGATGTGGCCGCTGTTGACGGCAACGAATTCCGGGTTCGGATCCTGTCTACCTGCGGGCGATTAACGATCTTGCTCGGGTGGATTAAGGTGGCGGTCGGGCCGGTTAATCGGCTGTGCCGCGGGCTCGGCGGGGCGCGGTAACCGCTGCTCGCCCCCATTAACGCCTGCCGGGAAGCCGGTTGGGATTCTCGCCGGCCGCTGGTATTGGGGCTCGTGCCACCCGTGCCGCGGCGGCTGCCTCCCGGCGTGGTTGCGCGTAGCCGGGGTTCGCCGGCCGTCCACGGCTGAAGTGGTGGATTTGGTGGCGCTGTCCGCACGCCCGGCGCAGACCTCACCACTTCCTGACCGAACGGTGATATGGATGTGGATGTTCTTTCGTTGTCTTTACGGTGTCTTCACTGTCGGCTGCATGGGGGATGCATGCTCGCGGGCAAGGTGCTGGAACCTCTCGGAGCTGAGCCGGTGGCGGCGCATTCTTTGTTTGTCGACGCGGTGACCGGCGGCGTCACCGTGTTTGTCGCGCCACCCGGCACGCTGCTCACCGACGGGCTCGCGGCCGCGCTGGAGGCGGTCGGCCGGACACCGGTCTGGCTCCGGCTGGGCGTCGAGGACCGCGATCCGGCGACCTTCCTGGCAACGATGATCACCGCGGTGCGGCGCAGGGCCCCCGGGTTCGGCGCCACCCTGCTCACGCGGGTGCGGGCGTGGCCGGGCCCGGTGCACGGGTGGGACGACATCTTCCGGCGGCTCGGCGCGGAGCTGGCCGAGCGGCTCCCGCCCGACTCGGCGCTGGTCCTGGAGCATGCAGACCGGATCGATCCGCACGGGCCGTCGTTACGCCTCGCGTGCGGCCATGTTCTGGGCGCTCTGCCCGAGGCGACGCCCCGCGTCCTGATCGGCCACGACGCGCTCCCGAGCACCGAGGCGCTCGGGGACGCCCGCCGGCCGCCGGCCGAGCGCGCCCGGCTGCACCCGTCGGAGGTGGAGCTCCCCGGCGGGCTCGGACTCCGGCGGCGTCACGCGGCGGCGCTCCTCGGCCGGTCCGCGGCCCTCCGGCACGCTGTCGAGTTCGCGCGCACCACGCTGTCGGACGGTGATCTGGCCCAGGCTCTGCGCGGCCGGACGCTCGTCGGCGTGCTCACCTCGCTGGCCCGCGCCGTCCTCGCGGGCGCCACCGGTGCGGGCCGTCGAATGCTCGCGCGGCTGCTGCACGTCGAGTACGTCCTCCCGGAGGCGGACCGGCATCAGCTCGCCGAGCTGGCCGGACCGTGGTTCCAGCCGTTGATCGGCGACTGGTCACGACTGCGCACCGTCTGGCGCGCTCCGCTGCTCGCGGCTCTGGCCGAGGACGCGGCACTGGACCGCGAGACCCTGCGCGGCACCGCGCTCGAACTGTTGCGGGCGGGCGCTCCGGAACAGGCGATCCCCATGCTGCTCGAGTTCGACAATCGCGCGGTGGCGGCGCGGGCGCTGGCCAGGGTCGCCGACGACATGATCGCCGCCGGCCAGTGGGTGACAGTCGGCGGATGGCTGGACCAACTGCCGCCCGAGGCTGTCGAGGCGGAACCGGATCTGCTCGACGCGGCCGCGCACGTCGCCTCGGCCCGGGGCCAGCAGGGCCCCGCCCGTCATCGGTCCCACGCGGCGGCCGCCGCGGTCTCCGAGACGGAGCGGCTGGCCCGGCGGCTGGCGGACATCCGGCGGGACCGGCGCCTGCATGCCGAGGCCGAGGCCGCGCTCGCCCGGTCGGAGCACGAGACGACGGCGCTCCTGCACGCCCACATCGCCGGTGTGTCCGGCGGCCCCGAGGCGCCGAGGGCCGCGGACGCTCCGCCGGGCACCCCGTTACTCGGCCTGGTGCCGGGGCCCAGAAGCGCCGGTCTGGAAGCGGTCCGCCGCGGGGATCCGTTCCCAGGCCCACTCGCGGGCTGGCCGGACGTCACCGGCCCCGTCCCCCCGGACGGGACGACCGCCCTCGTGGCCAGGGACGACCGTCTCGTCGCCGGGGGCGGGACCGGGGGCGGGACCGGGAGCGGGGGCGGGAGAGTTGGGAGCACGGCCGCGACGGGCCAGGTGGAGATGGCCGTGCACGTGCTGGGACCGCTGTCGGTGACGGTGAACGGGCGGCTCGTGCGAGGCTGGGGCGCCCGCCCCCGGTCCCTACTGGCCTACCTGGTGATCCATCGGGCGGACCTGCCCCCGCGGGAGGTCGTCACCGAGGCGTTGTGGCCACGCGCCGACCTGCCCGCGGCGCGGAACAACATTCAGGTGGCCGTGTACGGCGCGCGCCGCGCCCTGCGGGAGGCGGTTGACCGGCAGGTCATCGTGTTCGAGCGCGGCGTGTACCGGCTGGCCGCCGACGTCATGGTGTCCATCGATCTCGACGCGTTCGAAGGCCATGTCCAGGCTGGTCAGCGTTTCGCCGACGCGGCACGCGTCGAGGCCGCCATCGCCGAACTCGAAGCGGCGGTGGCGCTGTACCGGGGCGATTTCCTCGCCGACGCGCGTTCCGAGGACTGGGCCGTCCTGCGGCGCGAGCAGCTGAGGCTGGCCTACCTGGACGCGCTGGACCGGCTCAGCTCGCTGTACCTGGAGACCGGGCAGTACTCGGTCTGCGCGCTGCTGTGCCGGCAGATCCTCGAGCGCGACCCGTGCCGGGAGGACGCCCACCGCCGGCTCATGCGCTCCTACGCCCGCCAGGGGCAGCCGCACCTGGCGCTGCTGCAGTTCCGGACCTGCGTCGACATCCTCGCCCGCGAGCTGCGCGTCGCCCCGGGACCGGCGACAGCGCGCCTGCACGAGCGAATCCGCCGACACGAGCCCGTATAAGCGACCCCCCACCCGGCAGCCCGGCTTTCCGGACCGCCGTCCGGCGATGCGTGGCGGTTGACCGTCCTGGCTGTCACTCAAGCGCCACGCTTTCCCGGTGCCCCGGTGTGCGCCGCCTGGTCGCGGGTGTGGTTGGTTTTCCCTTGGTTCTTCGGGGTGATTCATGTTGCTAGAATCCCGGTGTGCGGCGGAGTGAATATGCGGTTACCACGGATCACCACCAGTTCCTCATCTACAGCCAGAATCCGATGACGGGCTCCGCTGTGATTCCTGACGGCTTCGGTGATGGCCTGGTGGTGGTCGGCCGGGTTGCTTTGAAAATTCTCACGGGCACCACGTACGGACCGGTCGCCGTCCGGGCTGAGCTACACAACCGGGAACCGGATCCGCCGGCCGCGGAGTGGACCGAGGTCTCCGAGGTGAGCTTCCGCGTGCGCACCGGTCCGCTGCGGATCGGGACTCTCATGGGTGGCCCGGCCCTGGACGGTCCGGACCTCGCGGTCTCGGGCCCGGGGTCGTATCGGATCAGGGTCGCGGCCCAGGCGCGGGACCGGAGGTTGTCCGGCGTCGACGCGGAGCCGGACGATCAGGGCGAGCGTTATCTGATCGCGCTCTGGGAGGCTCCGAAGGCACCCCCGGTGACGCTGCGGAGCTCCGACCTCACGGGCAGGTCGTTTCGCGGCGAGCTGCCCGTGGCGAAGCTCGACGACGAGATCGAGAACTCGGCTCGCCACGCCTTCGGTGAGCTGATGGCGCTCCTCCACGCCGGTGCCGGCACCGCGGTCTCCAGGAAGGTTCCGTTCGAGCCGCGGGTGGCGACGGTGGCGCGACCGGAAAGCGTGGCGGGCGCCCTGGGGAACATCTGGTTCTGGCCCGGCTGGGTGGGCGTCTCGGGTGGCGCGGGTAACCATGGTGATTGGCGCACGAACCTCGAAATCTACGGTCTCAGCGTGGCGGGCGAGGCTACCTTCGAGGCGTCATCCGTTAACACGACCTGGCAGTACTACAGAATGACCACACCTTCCGGGCAGGATCCCTTTCCGCGCTTCGAGCCCATGCTGGCGGCGCCGGCCACGATACGGATCGCCTGGGCTGGTGGTACGGACGGAACGGTCGTGGACCTGAGGCATCAGGAGCTCGCGGAGCCGCTCGCATCCGCCACGGCCGATCTTTGGCGCTACTATCTCGCCCGACTGGTCGCCTTCTGCGAGCTGGGTATTTTCAGTCACCATCCGTGGCTGTAGGCGGGGCGTCGGTGCACAGCGGGAGGATGTGTTCGCCGTACTTGGCCAGCTTGTTCTCGCCGACGCCGTTCACCGTCGCGAGCTCGGCGAGCGAGGAGGGCGCGCGGGTGGCGATCTCGCGCAGCGTGGCGTCATGGAAGATCACGTAGGCGGGAACGCCCTGTTCCTTGGCGGTGGCGCCCCGCCAGGCGCGCAGCCGTTCGAACAGCGGCGCCGCCTCCGCGGACAGTTCGACCGGCTCGGCCCGGCGTGCCTTCGTCGCCGAGGAACTGGTGGCCTTCGCCGGTCGCTTCGGTTCGCGCCGCATGGAGACCGTCCGCTGCCCGCGCAGGACGTCCGCGCTCGCGTCGGTGAGGACGAGCGTTCCGTGCTCACCCTCGACGGCCAGCAGCCCCTGGGCCAGGAGCTGGCGGACCACGCCACGCCACTCGGCCTCGCTGAGCTCGGTGCCGATGCCGAAGACCGTCAGCGAGTCGTGGCCGTGCTGGTTGACCTTGGGTGTGCGCCGGCCCAGCAGGATGTCGACGACGTGGCCGGCGCCGAACTTCTGCCGGCGTTCCCGGTGCAGGCGCAGCACCGTCGACAGCAGCTTCTGGGCGGGCACGGTCGCCTCCCAGGACTGCTGCGGGTGCAGGCAGGTGTCGCAGTTGCCGCAGGCGCTCGACCCCTGCTGCCCGAAGTACGCCAGCAGGCCGACCCGGCGGCACTCGATGGTCTCGCACAGTGCGAGCATCGCGTCGAGGTGGGAGTTGAGCCGCCGGCGGTGCGTGGCGTCGCCGTCGGAGGCGTCGATGAGCCGGCGCTGCTGGACCACGTCCTGCAGGCCGTACGCGAGCCAGGCGGTGGAGCGCAGCCCGTCCCGGCCGGCGCGGCCGGTCTCCTGGTAGTAGCCCTCCACCGACTTCGGTAGGTCGAGGTGGGCGACGAAGCGGACGTCCGGCTTGTCGATGCCCATCCCGAAGGCGATCGTGGCGACCATGACCAGGCCGTCCTCACGGAGGAAACGGGCCTGGTGCTCGGCGCGGACGCGTGCTTCGAGGCCGGCGTGGTAGGGCAGCGCGGCGATCCCGTTCGACACCAGGAACTCCGCGATCTTCTCGACCGATGCCCGGGACAGGCAGTACACGATGCCCGCGTCGCCGGGGTGCTCGGTGCGCAGGAGCTCCAGCAGCTGTGCCTTCGGGTCGTTCTTCGGCACGATGCGGTACTGGATGTTCGGCCGGTCGAAGTCGGCGACGAAATGGCGGGCGTTTCCCAGCCCGAGCCGGTTCGTGATCTCCTGGTGGGTGGCCGGGGTGGCGGTGGCGGTCAGTGCGACGCGCGGCACCTGCGGCCAGTGCTGGTGCAGCTCGGAGAGCAGGAGGTAGTCGGGCCGGAAGTCGTGCCCCCACTGCGCGACGCAGTGCGCCTCGTCGATCGCGAACAGCGCGATCTCGCCCTGGTCGAGGAGCTCGATCGTCGCGCGTACCCGCAGCCGCTCGGGAGCCAGGTAGAGCAGGTCGAGCTCGCCGGCGAGGAACGCGGACTCCACCGCGCGGCGCTCGTCGGCCTGCTGGGTGGAGTTGAGGAACCCCGCCCGGACCCCGAGCGCCAGCAATGCGTCGACCTGGTCCTGCATCAGCGCGATGAGCGGGGAGATGACGACGCCGGTGCCGGGCCGGACGAGCGCCGGGATCTGGTAGCACAGCGACTTGCCGCCGCCGGTCGGCATGAGGACCAGCGCGTCGCCACCGCCGACGACGTGATCGATGATCTCCTGCTGGCCGTCGCGGAAGGACTCGTAGCCGAAGACGCGGCGGAGCACTTCCACGGCGTCACGCGGGACGCGAACCGAGGGCGAGGTCACCGCGCCACTGTAGAAGGCCTCACGGGACGAGGGTGACGCGAGTTCGCGCCTGTGGACAACCCGTTCCCGACCCGCCTGTTGTCCCCAGCGGGGAACCAGCTCAGGCTGACGAACGGATCACCAGCTCCGTCGGCAGGATCACCGACGCCGCGTCGCCGGTGGGATCGGCGATGCGCCGCAGGAGCTGGTGCACCATCTCCGCGCCGAGCCGCTCCACCGGCTGGCGGACGGTCGTCAGCGGCGGGTCCGCGTAGACCGCCGGCGCCGCGTCGTCGAAGCCGACGACGGCGACGTCGTCGGGAACCCGCCGCCCGGCGGCCCGCAGCGCGCGCAGCACGCCGAGGGCCATCAGGTCGGAGGCGGCGAACACCGCGTCGATCGTCGGGTGCTCCGCCAGCAGCCGGGCCGCCGCCGCCTGGCCGCTGGCCTCGGTGAAGTCGCCGGTCTCGACCCGGGTGGCCGAGGCCGGCAGGCCCGCGTCGCGGGCCGCCTGCGCGTAGCCGGCCAGGCGGTCGACGCCCACGCTCATGTCCACCGGCCCGGCGACGGTCGCCAACTCGCGGCGGCCCGTCGCGACGAGATGGCGCACGGCCTGCCGGGCGCCGCCCACGTTGTCGGCGTCGACCGAGTCGACCGGGTCGCCGGTGAGCAGCCGTCCCGCCATCACCAGTGGGACCCCGGCGCCCGAGACCGACATCGGCATGATGTCGTCCCCGTGCAGGGAGATCAGGAGCACTCCGTCGACGTGGCCGTTGCCGACGTAGCGCAGCGCCCGGTCGCGCTGCCGGTCACCCTGCACCTGTAACAGGACGAGCTGGAGCTGGGTGACGCTCAGCGCCTGGTTCACTCCGCGCAGCACGCTGGCGAAGAACGGGTCGGCGAACACCGTGTCGGGCCGCTCGTGCACGATCAGCACGATCGTGTCCGTCCGCCGGGTCACCAGGCTGCGGGCGGCCTGGTTCGGCACGTAGCCGAGCTCGGCGATCGCCCTGGTGACCGCGGCGTGCGCCGCGGGGGAGACGCGGAGCGACCCGTTCACCACCCGGGAGACCGTCGCCCGCGACACCCCCGCCAGCTCGGCGACGGCCTCCAGGGTCGGCGCCTGGCGGGTCCGGGCCGGTGGCTCCGGCGTCACCGCGTCCCGCTTGCCGCGCGGTGCTCCCGGATCAACCGCGAGTACCACAGCCCGCTGGACTTCGGCGTGCGCACCAGGGACTCGAAGTCGACGTGCACGATGCCGAACCTCATCCGGTACCCCTCGGCCCACTCGAAGTTGTCCAGCAACGACCACACGAAGTATCCCCGAACGTCGACCCCGTCCTCGGACGCCTGCCGGACGGCGTCGAGGTGACCCGCCAGGTAACGCACCCGCAGCGGGTCGTGCACCGTCCCGTCCGGGGACACCTCGTCGTCGTAGGCCGCGCCGTTCTCGTGGATGTAGAACGGGACCCCCGGATAGTCCGCGCCGAGCCGGCGCAGCAGGGCCAGGAAACTGCGCGGCCGGACCGGCCAGCCCAGCGCCGTCACGTCCTCGCTCGTGGGCACCCTCGTGACGTTCCCCGCGCCGGCGAAGGGGGTCGGCTTCGGGGACGGGTCCGGCCCGGGCGCGACGATGTGCGGCGCGTAGTAGTTCACCCCGATCCAGTCCACCGGCTGCGCGATGACGGCGAGATCACCGTCGTGGACGGGCAGCTCGGCGCCGGCCCGGGCGAAGTCGGCGATCACGTCGGACGGGTACGTGCCGTGCAGGACGGGATCGAGCCAGAGCCGGATCTGCTGCCCGTCGACGAGCCGCACGGCGTCGCCCGCCCCGCCGGCGTCCGGCGGCGGTTCCGCCGGAATCAGGTTGAGGGTGATGCCGACGTCCGCCGCGCCGTGCGCCCGCAGCACGGCCGCGCCGAGACCGTGGGCCAGCAGCAGGTGGTGGACGGCCCGGACGGCGGCCCCGGCGTCCCGCACCCCGGGGGCGTGCCGCCCGGTCAGGTGTCCCTCGAAGGCCGAGCACCAGGGCTCGTTCAGGGTCGACCAGTGCCGGACCCGGTCGCCGAGCGCGCTGACGACGTGCTCGGTGTAGTCGGCGAAGCGCAGCGCCGTCTCGCGGTTCGGCCAGCCGCCGGCGTCCTGCAGCGGCTGTGGCAGATCCCAGTGGTAGAGCGTCAGCCACGGGTCGATCCCGGCGGCGAGGAGCTCGTCGACGAGCCGGTCGTAGAAGGCCAGCCCGTCGGGGTTCACGGCCCCCGACCCGGCCGGGACGATCCTCGGCCAGGCGACCGAGAACCGGTACGCGCCCAGGCCGAGGCCGGCCATGAGGGCGACGTCCTCGCGGTAGCGGTGCAGGTGGTCGGCGGCGACGTCGCCGTTCTCGCCGTTCGCGGTCATGCCGGGGGTGCGGGCGAAGACGTCCCAGATCGACGGCCCGCGGCCGCCCTCCCGGGCGCCGCCCTCGATCTGGTACGCGGAGGTGGCGGCACCCCACACGAATCCGGTGGGCAGGCCGGTCGCGATCCGGGCCGCGAGCTCGTCGGCTCCCGGCGACGGCTCGGGCGCCGGTACTCCGGTGGCCGCTGTCGTGTCCGTCGCCGGGACGGGGCTGGTAGTCAACCTTTCACCGCGCCTTCCATGATTCCGCCGATGATCTGGCGGCCGAACAGGGCGAATACGACGAGGACGGGGAGCGTGCCGAGCGCGGTGCCGGCGAGGACGAGGGTGTTGTCCCGGTAGTGGCCCGCGGCCAGCGTGCTGAGGGCGACCTGGACGGTCGGGTTCTCCGAGTTCAGGACGATCAGCGGCCACATGAAGTCGTTCCAGGCCTGCATGAACGTGAGCAGGCCGAGCACGGCCAGGCCGGGGCGCAGCGCCGGCAGCGCGACGTGCCAGTACAGCCGCAGCGTGCCGCAGCCGTCCATCCGCCCGGCGTCGAGCAGCTCGTCCGGCACGGCCTGGAGGACGTTCTGCCGCATGAACACGACGCCGAACGCGGTCACCGCGGTCGGCAGGATCACCGCGACGAGATGGTTCGCCCAGCCGAACTCCTGCATCTCCAGGTAGAGCGGGATGATCCCGAGCTGCATCGGGACCATCATCGTGGCGATCACGGTGAGCAGCAGCGCGCCGTGGCCCCGGAAGGTCAGTTTCGCGAACGCGAAGCCGGCCGCCGAACAGAACAACAGCGTGCTGACGGTGATCGACCCCGCGACGATGAGGGAGTTCAGCAGGGCCTTGCCGAAGTTCACCGTGTCGAACACCCGGGCGGCGTTCTCGAAGAAGTGCCCGCCGGGCAGGAAGGGCGGCGGCAGCTGCCCGACCGCGTCGTTCGTCCGGGACGGGATCATGAACGTCCAGTACACCGGGAACGCGGAGACGAACAGGGCCAGGAGCAGGAACGGATAGCGCAGCGGGCCGGAGTGTTCGCCCGGGGTGCGGGAGAAGGCGGTCACCGGGAACCCCCTTTCAGCCGGGAGCCGCCGCGGGTGACGAGGTAGGCGAGCGCGGCGAACACCACGGTCACCAGGAACATCACCCAGGCGATGGCGGAGCCGTAGCCGAAGTTGTGCAGTCGGAAGCTCTCCTCGTAGAGCAGGAGGGCCAGGGTCTGGAACTGGTGGCTGTTGCCGCCGGAGACGCTGCCCGGAGAGGTGTCGAACAGCAGCGGCTCGGTGAAGAGCTGGATCTGGCCGATGACGGAGACCAGCGCGGTGAAGGCGATGGTCGGCCGCAGCGCGGGCAGTGTGATGTGCCAGAGCTGCCGCCAGGTTCCGGCGCCGTCCATCGCCGCGGCCTCGAAGTGCTCCTTCGGGATCGCCTGCATCGCGGCCAGGTAGATGAGCGCGTTGTAGCCGGTCCACCGCCAGATGACCATCGACGAGATGGCTATCTTCGACGTCCACTCGCCGGCCTGCCAGTTGACCGGGTCCAGGCCGACCTCGTCCAGTAGCCAGGTGACGAGGCCGAACTGGCGGCCGAAGATCTGGCTGAACACGATTGTCACCGCGACGATGGACGTGATGTTGGGCAGCAGCACGCCCATCCGGAACAGGGTCCGCCCGCGCAGCCTCGCGTTGAGGATGTGCGCGAGTATCAGCGCCAGCGCCAGCTGGGGAACCGACGACATCGCCATCAGCAGGAAGGTGTTGCCGACCGCGTTCCAGAAGAAGTCGTCGGAGAGCAGGTCAGCGTAGTTCCGTAGCCCGACGAACCGCTCGGCGCCGGGGTGGAGCATGTCCCGGTCGGTGAGCGAGATCCAGGCGGTGTACAGCATCGGGAAAAGGCCGAAGGCCGCGAATATCGCGAAGAACGGCGCGATGAGCCCGTAGGGAACCGCCGCACTTGCCACCCGCCGCAGCACGGAGCGTGCGGTGCGTGGGGTGCGGTCGCCCCCCGGCGTCCGCCGCCGGGGTGGGGCGGGGTCGGCCGCGGGCGCCGGGGTTGCGATCGTCATCGCCGGATCTCCCTCCTGCCGAGCTCAGCGAGCCGCGCGTTCCGCTTCGTCGACCGATTCCCGGAACGCGGCGTCGGGGGCCTGGTCCTCCTGCTCGATGCGCTGGATTCCGTGCTCCATCGCCTGCCGCACGGCTCCGTGCTTCGCGCCCTGGTACTGCGGCGCGAGCTTGATCGCCGATTCACCGAAGATCCGGCCGGTGGGGGCGTCGTCGAAGAACGGGTTGGCGAACGACTGCACCGCGGGATCCTTGATCGCCCCGAGGCTGGAGGGGAAGTTGCCCGTCTCGGTGAAGATGCGGGTCTGCTGTGCCGGGGCGGTCAGGAACGAGACCAGCTCGTAGGCCAGGTCCTGGTGATCGCTCTGCGCCGGGATGGTCAGCCAGGAGCCGCCCCAGTTGCCGCTCCCGCCCGGGATGGCGGCGATGTTCCACTTGCCGGCCGTGTCCGGCGCGTTCTCCTTGATGTAGCCCTGCATCCAGGCCGGGCAGGTGATCGTCGCGAAGGTGCCCGCCTTCATCGCGGTCACCCATTCGTCCTCGAACGCGACCAGCCCGGCGGACTGGCCGTCTGCGATGGCCTGCGCGGTCGCGTCGAAGGCGGCTTTGACCTGCGGATTCGAACCGACGATCAAGTTGGGTGTGCCGGTGGCGTAGTAGCTCTCGTCGAACTGGAAGACCTGTGCGTTGTAGATGTTGGTGCCGGCGTCGAAGAACTTCGGGCCGGTGTTCTTCGCGGTGAAGGTGCGCCCGGTCTTGAAGTAGTCGTCCCAGCTCGGCCAGAGCGCGCTGACCGCTGCCGGGTCGGTCGGCAGCCCGGCGGCGGCGAACAGGTCGGTGCGGTAGCACATCGCGAGCCCGCCGACGTCGGTTCCCAGGCCGATCTGGGTCTTCCCGTCGGCCGACAGTGATCCGGCCCACTTGAACTCGGGATAGTCGGCCTGCCGGTCGCCCGCTCCCAGGTCGAGCAGGTTGACGAACTGCTCCGGAGCGGCCTTCAACTGCGCCATGAAGCCTTCGTCGACCGCCTCGACGTCGGCGGCTCCGGACCCGGCCGCGAGGTGGTTGACCAGGTTGTTGTGGTGGTCGTTGTACTCGCTGACGGTCTCGACGATCTCGATGTCGGGGTGGCTCGCCTCGAACTCCCGGTACAGATCCGTGTATCCGAAGACGCCGAACGTGTTGATGGTGAGCTTGGTCTTCCCTCCGTCGTCACCGCAGGCGCTGGTCAGTAACGCCATGGCCAGGACGGCCGTCCCGGCCATGGCCGCGTGGCGACCTCGTCGTGCCTTCATGAAGCCCTCCCTCTGGCTTCACACCCACCGCGCTGATCGCGTGTGAGCGCTCTCATGGCTTCGAAACTGTGAACGGACATGACGGGACTGTCAAGGGTTGATGACCCTCGGATAAATAGACTCCGAAGAGTGTTCGACGGACTCCCCAAAGGAGTCGAAAGCCGTCCCGGGTGAGGGTCTGGACGGCTGGCGCGGATCATGCGAACCTGGCCGGACGGCGCCATGACGCGGGCATCGGGAACTCCCTCTCCCGAATGCCCGCCACGGCCGGTCGGGCGCCGCACGCACACCCGTCCGACGCGTCCGGAATTCCGGGCACGGAATTCCGCACGTCGGGGCGGCTGACACGTCCGGCACAGGTGCCGCAGGGAAGAGGGAGCCCCATGTCCACGATCGAGTTCCGCGACGTCACGCTCACCTACGATGTCCGGCCGATACTCGACAACCTCAGCCTCGTGATCGGGGACGGCGAGTTCCTCGTCCTCGTCGGTCCCTCCGGCAGCGGCAAGACGACGGCGCTGCGGATCGTCGCCGGCCTGCTCGCGCCCACCGCGGGCCAGGTCCTCGTCGGCGGCCGGGACGTCACCCGGGTGGCGCCGGCCGACCGTGACCTCGCGATGGTCTTCCAGAGCTACGCTCTGTACCCGCACATGACCGTGCGTCGCAACATGGAGTTCGGCCTGAAGCTCGCCGGGGTCGACCGGCGGGAACGCGACAGCAGGGTGGCCGCCGCGGCCGAGACGCTCGGCCTGACCGAGCTCCTCGACCGGCGGCCGCGGGCGCTGTCCGGCGGCCAGCGCCAGCGTGTCGCGATGGGGCGTGCGCTCGTCCGTCAGCCGCGGGCGTTCCTGATGGACGAGCCGCTGTCGAACCTGGACGCCAAGCTGCGGGTGCGGGTCCGCGCGGAGATCGCTCGCATCCAGCGCTCGCTGGGCACCACCACGCTCTACGTGACCCACGACCAGACCGAGGCGATGACGATGGCCGACCGGGTCGCCGTCCTGCACGACGGGCGGCTGCAGCAGGTCGGCACGCCCGATGACCTGTTCAACCGCCCGGCGAACGTCTTCGTCGCCGCGTTCATCGGCAGCCCGCCGGCCAACCTCGTCCCCGGCCGGCTGGTCGCCCAAGACGACGCCGTCGCGCTGCGCGTCGGCGACCAGACCCTCACGCTGCCCGCGGACCTGACAGCATTACTGGCCCTCTCGAACAGTGCCGAGGTGATCGTCGGTGTCCGCCCCCACGACGTCGAGACTGAACTGCCGTCAGACCCGGCCCTGATAATCGACATCGATGTCGACCTGGTGGAGCGGTTGGGAACCGAGACACTCGCCCACGGTCAGATGACTGCGGGCATACTCGCCGGTGCCGCCGCCCGGGCGGCGAGCCTGCTGACGGCCACCGACGGCGAGCCTTCCGGGGCGGCGCCCGAGGTGGATTCGGACAGGCAGACGTTCACAGCCGCACTGAACCCACGTATCGATGTCACTGTCCGTGGGAAGCTGCGACTTTACGTCAGGGCCGAGCGACTGCACCTGTTCGATGCCGAGACCGGCACGGCTCTGGCTACACCCCGCAGTCTCGCCACCACCCGACTCCGGGAGAGAGCCTGCGAAGTGGACGGACTGTGCGCAACTCCGGGTCAGGAGGTCGCCGAGTAGTGGTGAATACCGATCAGTCGATCGGTACCCTCGGCTCGGTCAGAGACGGAAGACCGGCCCATTTCAGGAGCCGCGAAAGTGCGGACTCGTAGCCTTCGAAAAGGGCCATCAGGTCGATATCTGTGCTACTCATCCCCCGGATCGCCTCCTCGATCGCCTTGTAGAGTTCCTTGTCCTTCTGTTCACGGGCCTGGGCGAGCGAGGAGATGATCTTTGCGCCGTTCTGCGGATTGGCGGCAAGATCCACGAGGAAGTTCCCGATGAAGGGTGGTGGCGTAGTCTCTCCGTCGTCGATTCCTATCTCGCGGAGGAGGTCTCTCCATTTCCCGATCAGATCCCGGTAGTTTTTCACAGTCCGTCCCGCCTGCGCATGGCTGGCCGCCTCGCTGAACTGCTCCCTCCACAACTTCTGCTGCTCGGCGCGTACGGCCTCGTCCGACTCGACACGCGCCCTGACCCGCAGGCTCAGGGTCGAGTCGGGGCGATCCAACGAGAAGTGCTCGAGAGCACGGTTGAGGCAGGTCTCGGCCTCGGTTGCCTGCTCGGGAGAAATAAGAACAAGGTGGGCGCGTGAAATATCGTCAATCTGAATCCATGTCTGTGTTCTGAATTCGCCGATCCTGCGGCAGAATGCCCCCCATCGTCGTCTGCTGTCCGTCCACTCGCAACGAACAGTAACGGTGAAATCATAAGAATTCCCGGCCGCCGGGACACGTAGTATCTCCTCGTCCATGAAGGTGTGGGGCCTTCCGAGGCCGGTGGGACCACGCTGCAACAAGAGCACTGTGCTGTTGGTGTTCTTTGGCCAGCCGTTGACTGTCACTGAGCTGCTCCTGTGGTCAATGCGCGACCCAGAATTTCCTGGGCGCGCGGTCGTGTATCAGACCATTCGTTCCTCCACTGCCTGCTGTTGAAGAGGAGTCGACGGCGAATAGTCCGGTCTTTGGCCAGATCGCCTATGAGGCGATCCGCGGCAACGCTCCAGCTGGTCCCGAGCTCGTCGTCGTACTCATCGAGGTTCTCCAACCACGAGCGCAGGGTGCGCCATGCGCGACCGCTGAGGCCGGGCATCGTCAGCGCAAGCTTCCACAGTTTCAGGAGGATCTCGTGATCTTCGGAACCCCGGCCCGTCCGCTGGATCAGTCTGGCGCTGACACTTTCCGGTCCTCGATCGCCTGTGAGAAGTAGCAGCGTGCGCACGGCGTGCACCGGGATTGCCGCCCGAAGGCGCACCCCTTCGACGTCGCGTTGTGCCGCTATCGTATGGAAACGATCGATCCGGGAAACCCAACTACTCAGTAGACTCCAGACCTCGTCGATCCCACCAGCTGCCGCGACCGCATAGACGACAGCGGCCGCAGCGCGGCCACCGGTCGACTCGGGGAGCCTGACCTCTCGACTGACAAAATCCAGAGCTTCCGTGGTTCGTCGACCACCTAGTTCCGTCGAGTAGACGCGCAGAGCGGCCTGGCGGGAGGTGCGAGCGCCCTGACTCCATTCACGTACCAGGCGCCACGCGTCATCGGCGGTCTGTGTGTTGTCCACCATCATCTCAACGGCCCATGCGGCGGACCGCAGCGACCATACCCTCCCGTACTCAACCCAACGATTGATGTATTGCGTTGTAACAAGCTCGAAATCGAAACGGGCAAGGTACCCCAGGGCTTGAGCCGAGCGCATTCGGATCAAGGTGTCATCGAAGTTCTCGTCGACCGCGGCAGTAGACTCGGTGAGCCATTCCAGGACATCTTTTCGTGCCAGGTGGTGCTCCAGCCAGAAGGCTTCGAGGACCGCTCCGGCCATAGCGGGATCGCGGAAACGAACGTGCGGAGAAGCCGGCTTCTCGGAGTTGTCTGCCCCTGCAGGTTCGCCTGGTGTGCCCGGAGGGGAAAGCTCGGGATCATCTGTGAGAACGATTGTTGCCTGTGCCCAGGACAAGAGGGTAGCTGTGTCCTCGGAGAACGCGCGGCCAGTTCTGGACTGCAACGGATGCCCGAGACACAGCCGGGTCGCCAGGTCTCGGGCAGCTTCCGTTACGATCTCGACGCGGGTCTCGTTGAAGACAGCGAGCGCTAGCAGGAATGCGCGGCGAAACAACCGTCGTGCCTCATAGTGGCGAACGCCGTCTTCCGTTGTGTTCTCGACCGGTTCGGCCAGTCGGCTTGCAGCAGTCAGCACGGCTTGTTCATGAAGATACTCACCGACGTCCTTCTCTTCGAGAAGTGCATGAGCGGCTCGCTCTGAGATCTTGGCGATGGCCTTCATGTCGGCTGCGGCAACGGCATCGCGAAGGTCTTGCTTCATCTCGCCGACCGAGGCGGCCTGATTATATGCTCGAAGTCTGGCGGAGGCATGTTTCCGGAAAACCTTGATCCGGTCGGGCATCAGGTGTAAAGAAATTCCGTCCGGCGCCTGAAACTGTGTTTCAAAGTCGGCCTCCGAAGTCAAGATCAAAATAAAATGAGCGTTGATCTTCGCTGTGATCGAACGGAGGTGGTCGATTACTTGTTCCGTGTGATCCGGGTGGAAGCTGGCTCCATCGAGTACGTACCCGTGGCCACTCTTAAGATCTTCGGCGTGGAGGTCGGAGGGATTCGTCCTGTGGTCGAGCTGAATAATGGAATTACCTGGCGAGACGGCATCTAGTGCCAACAGGCTGAGTGCCGTACGTCCTGAGCCGGCTGGCCCGCTCAGGGCTGCCGCGAAGTTCTTTTTCAGTAGATTGACCAGGCAGTCGAGGCTGGTCTCGCCCGTGGCCAGTGTGGTGGAAACGAAGACCTCGCGGAGACTTAGGATCCGCTGCCTGGTCACGTTCAGGCCGAAGAGTTGGCGGCGACTGTCGCTGTTGATGTTTATGACGCCATTATTTGGTCCGACGGTGACGGCGTCGTCGCCCACTGTTATGGAGCCGAGATTGCGGAGGTCCTCGGCAGCGAATGTGGCAGCCAGTCGGCCGTCGATGCTGTTACGGCCCTGGGCCGCCTGCTCGCGGAGCCGCAGCTGCGCCTCGATGCTGTCGTCGATTCGCTCGCTTTGTTTTTTCTGATCGTCCTTTTCGGCGGGCTCGGTCGACGTCTCGTCGGGTGTCGCCGACTTTTCGGCCCTGGGAAGATCTTCGTTCGGACCCGCTGTATCGCTGTGCTCGGCCCGACGGTTGGCTGCGTCTCCCGGACCTGCCGAGTCGGAGTGACCTGCCGCTGCGGAACCAGCCTCTCCAGTCATCGTTTGCCCAGATCAATGTGCCCGTGGTTGTTTCCGATGACGATGGCGTGGTCTCCGGTTCCGATTGAACCGTGGTTCACCCAGCCGTTCCGTTGGTCGGACGACGTGGTTATCGGGGTCTCCTGGGCGGTGGAGGAACTCTCCTCGCGCCCTCCCGTGGTGTCGCGATTCTTCTGTTCGTGTTCCGAGCTGTACTCCGGATCCGGTAGCGTGAATCCAGAAGGGGGGTGAATCTGACCGTGGTTCCACAGTGAAGTCCAGACCCTCAGGCCTGATGAGTGCTCGGGTCGACTGAGAGCGAAGGGGACGAACTTTTCCAGGTCGAGACCTCGATTCTCCTCGTCGAGGACCTCATCGTGCATCTCCGGCGAAAGAAGCTCGAAAACCGTCGCCTCCGGAGCTGCCTGCGTAAGAAGCTGAACGGCGCCCGCTTCGATGATCCTTGTTGTTCGGTCCAGCGCGGGGCCAACCCAGTGCGACCCCTCGATGCGCAGGCGACCAGTAGCTGCGACGAAGATCAGACGGAGCGTTCCGAGAGCATTGCGTGACCGGTTTCGCTCGGTAATGATATAGTCGAGTTCCCTCGGGAGGTCGGTTGCGAGGACGGCCGTACTGACGTCGCTGGTGAAAAGTGCCCTCAGGCGGCTTTCGTCTTCTCGAGGCGGCTCGGCGGGTGAGATCCCAATCTGGTTACAGGCCGCGCTGAATGTTTCACGAAGACCGCGTTTGAGGTCGATCTGGCTGGTGCTCCGTCGCCTGTCATACGCATCGATACCGATCCGTATGACAGAGAAGTGCGTCGAACTCGCTGCCCTCATGGCTCCCCCTGTGTCCTTGTGCGGGGATGATCCTGCAGACGGACAGCTAGGTGGGAGTAGGTAGATTTACGAGATTCCGCGTATTCCGTTAGGTGGCGAGAGTCACGGGTGGACGGGTATGGGGCTTACCGGGTGAGAGTGTCTGGATACATTAAAAATGTCAGATTCAGTACGAAACGTCGCCGCCTGCCTGCTGCGGCATCTGGTTCAGTGGTGGTGCTGGGGGGCGGTCGCCTCGGGGTGGTCGCGGAGCCAGGCGATGTTGGCCCGGCTCTCGTCGTCGACCGGGGTGTAGATGACCATCCGGGTGCCGGGCAGGGCTGTGAGATCCAGGTTCGTGGAGCGGGTCGCGACGTCCCCGACCGCCGGATAGTGGAACACCTTGTCGCAGGGCCGCGGCGGGGCCACGTCGTGCGTCGCCCACAGCCGGGCGAACTCGGCGCTCGCCGCGCACAGCCGCTGGACGAACTCCTGCCAGCCCGGGTCGTCCATGTGCTGGCTGTACCGGTACCGGAAGATCGCGACGTGCTCGGGTGCCTGTTCGTCCAGGTTCACCAGCGGGTTGCAGCAGGGCGGGGTCGTGAACGCGAACCAGATCGAGTTCCGCGTGGCGGCGGAGGCGTTCACGAGGATGGGGAAGAGCAAAGCATAGGTGGCGTTCCAGCTCAGCAGGTCGGAACGCGCGTTGGTCAAGCACGCGGGCAGCGGATCAAGGCTGTCGAGGATCATGCGCATGTCCTGCGGCAGAACCGGCGCCTCGTCGGTGGCGGGCTGCGGCCCGGGCGTGTCGGCCAGCCGGTAGAGGTGCTCGCGCTCGGCGGCGTCGAGCCGCAGCGTGCGCGCCACCGCGTCCAGCACCTGCGGGCTGGCGTTGATCGGACGGCCCTGCTCCAGCCAGGTGTACCAGGTGACGCCCACGCCCGCGAGCTGGGCGACCTCCTCCCTGCGCAGGCCCGGTGTGCGGCGGCGGGGCCCCGGCGGCATGCCGACCTCGTCGGGGGTGATGCGCTCCCGCCGGCTGCGCAGGAACGAGGCCAGCTCCGGCCGGCGCCGCCCGTCCCGTGAGCCGGCCGTCGTCCGCGGGCCGGCCGTCGTCGGGCCCGCCAGCGCCGGGCGTACGTTACGGACCGCCGCGGCCGGAAGGGCATGGGACTGCGTCATCGTCACGGCCACCAGCTTGTCCGCTGTGTGGCGCCGGTGCCAGGTGCTGTGAGTACCAGTATCGACAGGCTCTCGTTACCAGTATCCGGACCGCCCCATGCTGAGACTCATGGTCGAAGCAACACACACCTCTCGGACGCGGGCACCACATCCCGCCACTGAGCGCCCGGCGGCCGGCGGAGCCCTGCTGGCCGTCATCCTCCTCGGCCAGTTCATGGCCATCCTGGACGTCAGCATCGTCAACGTGGCGCTGCCGACGCTGCGGACGGATCTGGACGTCTCCGGCGCCGGGCTACAGCTCATCGTCGCCGGCTACGTCCTCTCCTACGCGGTTCTGCTGATCACCGGTGCGCGGCTGGGCGGCATGCTCGGGCACCGGCGCGTGTTCAACCTGGGGCTCGCCGGGTTCACCGTGGCCTCGCTCGCCTGCGGCCTGGCGCCCGGGACGTCCTCGCTGATCGCCTTCCGTTTCCTGCAGGGGGTCAGTGCCGCGCTGATGACCCCGCAGGTCATGAGCCTGATCCAGCGGAACTTCGCCGGTGCGGCGCGGATGCGGGCCCTCGGCTACTTCTCCGCGGTGATCGCGGGTGGTGTCGTCGTCGGCCAGGCCGCCGGCGGCCTGCTCGTCAGCGCGAACCTGTTCGACGCCGGGTGGCGGACGGTCTTCCTGGTGAACGTGCCGATCGGGCTGGTGCTGCTCGCCGTCGGCCCGCGTGTCATGCCCGCCGACGAAGGGCGACCGGGGACCGACCTCGACATTCCGGGCCTGCTCGTCCTCAGCGCGGCGGTGCTGCTCTTCGTGATGCCGCTGATCCTCGGTCACGAGCTGGGCTGGCCGGCCTGGACGGCCGTGTCGCTGGCGGCGAGTGTCGTCCTGTTCGTGGTCTTCGTCCTGGTGGAGCGGGGCGTCGCGGCCCGCGGGCGACGTCCGTTGATCTCGGGACGGGTGCTGCGCGCGCCCGGGTTGCTGCCCGCCGCCGGCACGCTGCTGCTCGGGCCGGCGTCGTGGGCCGGGTTCCTGTTCACCACCACCCTGCACCTGCAGGGCGACCTGGGGATGAGCCCGCTGCGCTCCGGGCTGGCGTTCGTCCCGTGCGTCGTCGCGTTCGCCGCGGTCGGGCTGAGCTGGCAGCGCCTGCCGTCCAGCTGGCACGCGAACCTGATCCCGGTCGGGCTGGTGTTCGCCGCCGTCTCGTATCTGTTCCTCGGGCCGCTGGCCGGCGGCGGCGCGCGCTACGAGATCCTCACCGCGCTGATCGGCCTGGGACTCGGCGTGATGTCGATCATCATCTCGGTGACGCTCGAACACGTCCCGGTCGAGGACGCGGCCGACGCCAGCGGCCTGCTGCTGACCCTGATGCAGCTCGGCCAGGTCATCGGCATCGCCACGGTCGGCACGGTGTTCCTGACCACCGCCGCCGACGGCGGCTCGACCCGCGACGCGGAGTACAGCACCGGCTGGGCGCTCGCGGCGGTCGCGTTCGTCGCGGCGGCGAGTGCCCTCCTGCTCGCCCGGCGTCGCGGGCGGCAGCTGAGAGTGGTCGTTCCCGTCCAGGTACACGACGTCGATCCGGATCGTGCGGATCAGGTGATCGTGGCCGCTCCCACAGTGCCGACCGGCGTCTGACCCGCGGCCGTCCCCAGCCGGCCCGCGCGTGGCCCGCCCGCCCCGTGGCCGGGTGGGCCTGCCGGTCTATCCGGTGGCCCCGGCCGGCTGGTCGGCGATCCAGGCCGCGATCCGGGAGCGGGAGGTGAACCCGAGCTTGTTCAGTATCTGCTGGACGTGCGTCTCGGCCGTGCGGGGGGAGATCACCAGGGTCGCCGCGATCTCCTTGTTGCTCAGCCCCCGCGCGACCAGGTCCGCGACCTGGCGTTCCCGTTTCGTCAACCGACAGCCCGGATCCCGCCCGGCGGCGCCGGCCGGCGAGGCGGAGTACGACCCCTTCGTCGCGCGGGCGCAGGCGTCCTCGGAGGAGAGGGCGGCGCCCTGCGCCCAGGCGGCGTCGAAGGACCGCCTGCCGAGCGCCTTGCGGGACCTGACCTCACAGCGCCGGCGGAACCTGAACAGGGCGGGCAGCGCGACGGTCGAGGTGCCCATCCGCTCCCAGAGCCGGTCCGCCGCGCCGAGCAGGACGGCGGCTGTGGCGCACTCACCGAGGCTGGTCTCGATCCAGGCCAGCGTCTCCAGGCACAGCGCGAAGCCCAGATGGTCGGGCCGGCTGGTGAGCGCCGCGCGCGCGACGGCCAGGGCCCGCTCGGGGTCGCCGGTACGCCAGGTGGCAATGGCGTAGGCCCACTCCGCGTACGAGCGGAGCCGGTGGTCGTTGCGGAGCTCCGCGATGGCGACCCATTCGGCGTGGTACCGCCGGGTCGCCTCCGGGGTGGCGCTGAGCGCCGCTGCCAGGGTGAGCAGAGCCAGGGTCTCCTGCTCGCGGTTGAGGTCACCGTCGCGGCGGAACTGGGCCAGCGCCTGCTCGAGGGCGTCGACCGCGCCGGGTTTGTCCGCATACATTGCGTCGAGCCCGGCGAGCTGCGTGATGAGCGCCGCCTCGGATGTGTCGAGGCCCGTCGCGACCAGCTCGGTGCCATGCTCGAGCATCCGTCCCGCGGCCGGGAGGTCGCCCTGCAGGATCGCCAGCCACCCGGCTGTGTGTACGGCCCTGACCTGGTCGCGGGGGGCGTTGCCGGTGTGGCCGAGGGTGCGGGCCAGCCAGAAACGGCCCTCGGCGAACCGTCCGTCGGCCACCCAGTAGCGGTGCAGCGACCGGGCCAGTGCCAGACCGTCGGTGGTCTCACCCGCGCTGGAGCAGTACTCCAGCGCGAGCTGGAGGTTGGCATGATCGAGACGTAGGCGGCTGAGCCACGACTGCTGCCCGGGCCCGGTCCACTCCTGGTCGGCCCGCGCGGCGAGATCGGCGTACCAGTCACGGTGCCGGCGTCGCATCGCCTGCCACCCGCCGCTTTCCTCGAGCTTCTCCTGCCCGTACTGCCGCAGCATCTCCAACAGGAGGAAACGGCCGCGTTCCGCGCCGGGTTCGTACGTGAGAACTGACTTGTCGACCAGGGAGAAGATCAGATCCAGCAGGGGCTCGGCGAAACGCTCGTCCCCACATATCCCCTCGGCGGCGTCGAGCTCGAAACCGCCGGCGAACACCGACAGATGGGTCCACAGGAGCTGCTCCTGTGGTGTGCAGAGATCGAAGCTCCAGTCGACGCAGGTACGCAGTGTGCGTTGACGATCGGCGACGCGCCGGCCGTCATGGCGCAGGATCTCCGTGTCCGCGCTGAGACGGGCCAGGATCTCGGCGGGCGGTAGCGCCCGGGTCTTGACCGCGGCGAGCTCGATGGCGAGGGGGATCCCGTCCAGCCGGCGGCAGATCTCGCCGACCGCGGCCCGGTTGTCCTCGGTGAGCTCGAAGTCCGGGCGGACCGAGCGGGCCCGCTCGCGGAACAGTGTCGTCGCGTCGGAAGCGGCGTGCCGGCGCGCGTCGTGCCCGTCGGGTACCGGGAACGGAGAGACCATGTAGACCGTCTCACCGGCGACCCGCAGCGACTCCCGACTCGTCGCCAGGACGTGCAGATTGGGGCAGGCGCCCAGCAGGATGTCGGTCAGTTCGGCGCAGGCGTCCACCAGATGCTCGCAGTTGTCCAGTAACAGCAGAACGCGTCTCGACGCGATGTGATCGGTCAGCGTCGCCAGAAGCTGGTCGGCTCCCCTCGGCGGGCACCCGAGAGTGGCGGCGACGGTGTGCCCGAGCAGGCGTGGGTCGCGTAGTTGGGCCAGCTCGATGAACCAGGCTCCGCCCGGGTACGCCCGCCGGGCCTCGGTCGCGGTGCGTAACGCCAGCCGGGTCTTGCCCACTCCGCCGACACCCGTCACCGTGACCAGCCGAACATCGCCGAGTAGCCGTCTGAGATCCGCGCATTCGGTCCGTCGTCCGACGAAGCTTGTTCGTTCTGCCGGCATCCGCTCGTTCAGGGACCGCAGCTCGTCCAGGGACCGCAGCTCGTCCAGGGACCGCAGCTCGTTCAGGGGCCGCAGCGGCGTTGGCGCGGGCATGGATCATCTTTGGCCGCCGCGGTGGGGGTCGTCAAGGCACTACGTAGTACGGACGGTCCCCGTACCCGCCTGCGTAGTTCCGCTGAGGATTCCCGGCGGTCAGGCATCGATGCTGTTCCGGCACACCACCACGGGCACACCGGTGGGGGACCGGCAGGAGCGGGCCGCCGGTCTACCGGTTCTGCCGATCTGACGGCGCGAGCCCGCGTACGCCGAAAGGGACTACATGCTCACGCCGTTTGACGACTATCCGGTTCACCAGACCGCATTGCCTGTCGCGCACGCGGGCGGTGGCCATCCCGATCACTACGACCGGTTCTGGTTCAACGGCTACGACGAGTAGATGTATTTCGCGCTCGCGTTCGGTCTCTATCCCAATCGTGGGATTATCGACGCCGCCTTCAGTGTGGTTCACGACGGTGTGCAGCGGTCGGTGTTCGCGTCGGGGCGCATCCCGTTGGACCGGACCCGGACGAGCATCGGCCCGATCTCGGTGGAGATCGTCGAGCCGCTTCGGGTCAACCGCATCCTGGTCGACGCCGCGGAACACGGGCTGGTCGCCGACCTCACCGCCACCGCCCGTACGCCGGCTCACGAGGAGCCGCGGGCCACGCAGTATGACGGGACCGAGCTTCGCACCGACTCCACCCGGGCCACCCAGATGGTGACCTGGACCGGTCAGCTCGCATCCGGCGGCCAGGACATCCGGGTGAACGACGGGACCTACGGCACGAAGGACCGCTCCTGGGGAATTCGTGGGGTGGGTGAACGTACGCCGGCCGCACCGCGCACCGCTCTGCCGCAGGTGTTCTTCCTGTGGGCGCCGCTGAACTTCGCCGACGAGTGCCTGCACTACGTGGTGATGGAGAACGAGGCGGGGCAGCCCTGGCTGGAGCGCACCGCGGTGCTGCCCGTGCTCGGCGAGGAATCACCGCTCTTCGGACCGGACACGGGCATCCGGTGGTTGCGCGGGGTCCGGCACGAGGTGCGCTGGGCGCCGGGCCTGCGGCGCTCCGCCGGAGCGTCACTGCTCCTCGCCCCGGGCGAGACCGTGGAGCTGGAGCCACTGCAGACCTTCCGGATGAAGGGCGTCGGCTACCTGCACCCCACATGGGGACACGGCCGATGGCACGACGAACTGGCCGTGGGTGGCGAGACCTTCAAGGTGGCGGAACTGGACACCATTGCTCCCGACTGTGTGCACGTTCAGCAGGTCGTACGCGCGGTCTGGGGTGACCGAATCGGACTCGGCGTGCTGGAGCAGCTCGTCATCGGACCCTACGAACCCGGTGGATTCCGCGGCATGCTCGACGGCGCGCCGGAATGATCCATCGATGCCCCAGTCCACACCGTCCACGATCACACCCCCAAAGGAGACCGCAGAATGAGATTCATCCCTGACCGCTTACGCATCGGGAGACGGCGCCGAAGTCCGCTGCTGGTGGGATTCGTCGCCGCTGCCTCGTCACTTCTCCTGCTCGCCGTGGGTGCGCCCGGCGCGTCCGCCGTCACGCTGGGGCCGGTCTCCCTGCCGGGCGACGAGGCGCCGCACCGTGACGCATCGATGGAGTGGTGGTACTTCACCGGGCATCTGCAGGGCAAGGACATCTTCGGGAAATCCCATGAGTATGGGTTCGAGATGACCATGATTCGTATGGATGCGCTGGGGACCGAGCCGGTCACGGCGATCTGGAACGGGCATCTCGCGATCAGCGACATCACCCGCCAGACCCTCAAGCAGGACGAGGCGACCTACGCACTCCTGCCTGACGTCGTTCCGGCCGGTGGTGGCTTCAACAACACCGTCGGCCTGTATCACATGGATGGCAAGAACGGCGTCAACCATCTTTCGGGCGGCTTCGCGGACCTCAGCTACGCGGGCATCAACCTCACCCTCCGTCAGACACAGCCGGCGGCGCTGCACGGGAATGCCGGAGTCATTCCCTACGGGCCGTTCGGTCAGTCCGGCTACTACTCCCAGACGAACCTCAAGGCGAGCGGAACGCTCCTGGACCACGGTGTGCCCGTGAACGTCACCGGCACCGCCTGGCAGGACCACCAGTGGGGTGACTTCACTGCTGGTCCGGGAGGCTGGGAATGGTTCAGTATCCAGCTCGACGACAACACGCAGTACATGCTCTACTTCATCCACAATGCCAACAACCAGCTTGTTGAGACGGTCGGCACCCGGGTGAACGCCGACGGCACCACCACGAACCTCGCCCCCGGTACCATCTCCTCGACGCCGCTGGGTAGCTGGACGAGCCCACACACGGGCATCACCTACCAACAGAAATGGTCGATCAACGTTCCTGGCGGATCATTGACGATCACACCCCAGCTCGCCGACCAGGAGCTGTACAACCCGCTTGTTCCGCAGGGTTCGTACTGGGAGGGCACCTCGACCGTGACCGGCACCATAAACGGTGCGAACATCACCGGTAAGGCGTACGCCGAGCTGACTCCGTCCATCACGCTTCCGACCCGCGGATCTGTGTGGCAGGGAATCCTGGACGCGCTCAACCTCTGACCACACCCAGAGAGACGATGTCGCCACCGTCGCAGAAGCGGCGGTGGCGACATCCTTGATTCCGGGCCGAGACGACCGGTGCTCAGAGCCGGGTGATGGTGGCCAGCCAGGACGGGATCGCGCTCGGCCCGATGGTGATCTCGATCTCGGCCGGTTCGACGGAGTCGACCCGCCAGCCGTCGGCGAAACCGGCTCGGATCTCCTGCTGGCTGACCCGGCGTGGCCCGGTCTCCCCGGGAACCTGATCATTGAAGCAGAGCATGAAATAGCGGCCGCCGCTGGCGATCGTGGCCCCGAGGGCCACGATGAAACGGGCACGGTCGTCGTCGGTGAAGACGTGGAACAGGCCGCAGTCGAGCACCGTGTCGAACCTCTCGTCGAGGGCGACCAGCTCCAGCGCGTCCCAGACCAGGAACCGAGCCGAGATGCCCCGGTCGGCCGCTTTGGCGTCGGCACGGGCGATGGCTGCCGCGGCGGTGTCGACGCCGGTGGCCTCCAGGCCGCGACCGGCGGCCATCAGAGTGTGTTCCCCGGTGCCGCAGCCGACGTCGAGCACCCGGCCGCGGATCAGCCCCGCCTCGGCGAGGGCCTCGAACGCAGGCTGGGGGCGGCCGATGTCCCAGGGCGGTGTCCCCTGGTAGAACGCGTCGAAGTCAGCTGGATGTCGCGGCCGCAGCGGAATGGGCACGCCGTCCGGACCGTTCGCGATGGCCATGCGCAGCGGTCCTCCTCGGTGTTCGGGAGCGGTGCTCGTGCGCCTGGACGGCGACGATGGTCACTGTGAATAACCGATCCATCGCTCCTGGCGTCCACCAGACTACGGCGCTTGCCCCGGGAGCACCCGCTGGCCGCAGCTGTCCAGGGCGGCCGCGCGCCGGTCCAGGGCCGGATTAAGATCATCGCTGTGCGCAGGGTACTGGTGGTGGGGGCGTCCGGGGCCGGGAAGTCGACACTCGCCCGAAACGTGGCGGAAAGCCTGAAAGTGCCACACGTCGAGCTCGACGCGCTGTACCACGGCCCGGGCTGGGTGCCCCGCCCCGCCTTCCGGGCCGACGTCGACGAGATCACCGGCGCCCCCGGCTGGATCGTCGACGGCAACTACGCGGCCGTGCGCGAGCTCCTGTGGGCCCGGGCGGACACGGTCGTCTGGTTGGACCTGCCGCGCTGGCTGGTCGAATGGCAGGTCGTGACGAGGACGGCCCGCCGGATCGTGTGTCGGACCACGCTGTGGAACGGCAACCGGGAACGCTGGCGTGAGCTGCCGCGGGCCTCGCATCCGATCCGCTGGGGGTGGCGCAAGCATGGTGAGTACCGGACGCGCTACGGCGCCCGCTTCGCGGATCCGCTCAACGGCGGGAAGGAGCTGGTCCGGCTGCGCAGCCGCCGGGAGGTCCGCCGCTGGGTCGCCGCACTGCCACCGGCGCCCCTCGACCGGACTGCACGATGAGACCTGAATCCCGAAACAGACCTGGCTCCTGGGACGAAACAGACCGAGCCCCTGGGACCTTGTGGGTCCCAGGGGCTCGGTCTTCAGGAGTCAGCGACATATTTGATCACAACAGCCCCGCGGGTACACGGGCGCGGCCGCGTCGGCCCATGATTGGCCGACCTACTCCCGAACCGACCGCTGGCGATCGGCGGCAGTAGTCCCCGCGCAGTAGTTCCCGCGGTCTGTACGTGAACTGTCTGCCCAAGTCAGAGGTACCGCCGGACTGTTGGGTATGCCCACCAACTATGTCAAACGCACGAATCCTCGCGCGCCCCCGCGTCCGAAAACCGCACTTCACGGACAGCAGGGTTGAATACGTTCAAGTCTTGAAATGATCTCGATGGCGACGTGGGCCGGTTGCCACGCAGCTACGCGATCGGGCTTGTCGGACCCCTACAAAAGCTGAGGTTCTAGCCCCAAGACGAGCTGGCTTCTATCTACTTGTGCTAGCTGAGGGGCTGCACCTTGGCGGCCTGCGGCCCCTTCTGCCCCTGCTCGATGTCGAAGGAGACGCGCTGCCCCTCTTCGAGCGACTTGTAGCCGTCACCCACGATGGACGAGAAGTGGGCGAAGACGTCGGGCCCTCCGCCGTCCACTGAGATGAAGCCGAAGCCCTTCTCGGCGTTGAACCACTTGACAGTACCTTCTGACACGGTCGCTCCTCGCTCGCTTGCTGCGGTACACCCACGTGGTGTCCCGAATCTGCGCGGTGATCTCCAACTTCTGATCACCGATGATGCCATCCTGAAGGTGACCGGCGGCACCCAAATAGAAGAGCAACGGATCCACCGTACACCTTGATCGCGAGTGTGTCGCCTGCGGCCGATCGCGGACAGGAAGCGGCCGGCGGGTCGTGTGCTCCGTGCGTGGCCGGATGCGACCGGGTGGGCGTCGGACCCGCGCACGCCCGGATGACCGTCACCGCGCCTGTGGGGCATACGCGTAGCATGCTGTTGTGACAGCCGATGACCTGTGGAGTACCGCGGACATCGCCCGTCGGCTGGGCATCTCGGCGGATCGTGCCCGGCGGCTGTGCGCTCGTGATGATTTTCCCGAGCCGGTCCGGTCCGTGCCCTTTTTCGACCTGTGGCGGGCCGGCGACGTCGAGGCCTGGCTCCTGGAGGGCCGGTCCACGGACTGACCGTCCCGGCACCGTCATCGCCCCCGAACACGGGCCACACGAGGGCTACACGGCACACCGCGACGTCGACACACGCCAACCCGGCTCAGATGGGTCAGAGGATCGCGTTCGGCTGAATCCGCGCAGGACGGATAAGTCATTACCAGCTGACAACACCAGCTGACAACACCAGATGACAACCAAGCCTTGAAACGTGAAAAACGCGGGCCGCGTGCCCGAGGGCCAGCGGCGTCCACCTGGGAAGGCTTCAGGCGCCCGGCTCGAGCGCGGAGATGTACGTGCCGGGGTGCGTGGCGCCGTCCTGCCGCAGGACGGGTCCGCGCGTCCACGGGACCGACAGCGAGTCCCGCTCGTCCGGAGGGGTCAGGACGAGGGTGACCGGATCGAAGACAGGGTTGCCGGTGCCGTCGTTGGGGTCGGGGCCGGGGTCGGTCGGCAGGTAGGTCAGCGTCGCGTGTGCCCGCTCGCCGGGCGCCAGGACGACCCGCGTGGGATTGACGAGGGTGGACCGTACGAGGTCCCAGGTGTCTCCGGTCGCCGACCGCAGCTGCGCGCCGGGGTGCCCGTACAGGGCACAGTCGGCCGTGGAACGGTTGGCGAAGATCACGTGAAGCTGTTGCTGGCCTGTGCCTTCCGCGGGCGCCGCGTCCAGCGGCGCGGCGAGTCCCGCCGCCGTGCACCGCGCGACCGCGGCGGACGGCTCCGCGCCGTCCCGCGGATCGGCCCCGGCAGCCGCGCCGGACTCGCCCGATCCGACCGACCCGCCGGGCGAGACCGCGGCCCCGGGCGAGACCCTGGCGCCGGGTGAGATCGTGGGGGAGCCCGCCGTCGTGCCGGCCGAATCGCCGCACGACGCGGGAAGGATGGCCGCGACCAGCACGAGACCGATCGTCCACCTGCGGTGCACCACACCTGACGGCCGTCGCACACGTCCTCCATGACGATCGAGGCCCCCGCGCCGGCACCGTCTCACGTGCGGACAGACGGCGTCGATCCAGAGTCGCGACGCCGACACCGTGCGCCGTTCCCGGCCGGGCCGGGCCGGGCCGGGATCAGACGCCCAGCAGAGCGTGCTCGTCGGCGCCGTAGAGGAGCTCGAAGCGACGCTGGTAGGACGGCCACCAGAAGCGGTTGAACAGAAAACGCGGGATGGGCGGAACGGTCGCGAGGGCGGCCGTACGCAGCTCCTTGTGCGCGCCGCTCGAGAACCACCCGAAGACCGCGGGCGCGCGCCGCCGGCCGATCTCGGCGAGTGCCTGCCGGCCGATCTCCTCCATCTCGGCCAGGGTCAGATGGTCGAGCATCAGCGGGAGGACGACCGTGTCCTCGTGGTCCAGGTGCGCGTTGATCAGGTCGTGCAGCGCCTCGAGAACCTGAGCCCGCTCGGTGAGCGCGACGGCGGTGTCGGCGGCCGCGGCCAGCAGCGGGTCGACCGACTCGTGCTCGGCGGCGAGAGCGTCGAGCTCGCCGGCCGCCTCCGGCGCGCGCAGGCGCAGCAGCGGCCAGAGGTCCCGGTCCTCGCCGGTGTGGTGGCTGTGTAGGACGCCGGTGGTCAGCGCGATCTGCTCCTCGATCAGCGCGGCGTGCTCGGCGTCCCGCGGGGCGCGGGCGACCCGGGCCAGCCGGCCGAACTCCCGGCGCATCCCGGCGTGCGCGATGACGAAACCAGCCAGGTCATCCATGATCAGTGCGCGGGCCATCGAGGTTCCCTCCCGTTTTCCTTCGGATGGGACTCAGCGTGGCGGTTGCCGCTTTACGGGCACTTGGCAAGCGCTTGGTGCGCTCTTGCCGCCCAGTAGGGGGAGTCGTTCGCCTCGAGCAGGGCGAGCGCCGCGGTCAGGTGTTCCCGGGCGGCCATGTGGTCACCGAGCGCCAGGTAGGCCTCGCCCAGGTGGCTGTCGACGGCCCCGACGACCGCTGTGCAGGTGCCCAGGCTCGCCAGCTCGCCCGAGTGCGGCCGCAGGTGGGCGATGTCCTCCTCGACGGTGTCCAGCACGCCGAGGGCCACCGCGGCGTTCAGCCGCATGACGACCGCGCTGAGCCAGGTGTAGTCGCGCGGCGGCAGCCGCATCTCGGCGAGCGCGGCGCGTCCCGCCTCGGGGCGCCCGGCGGCGGCGAGGGCCAGCGCCAGCGACCCGCGCAGGGCCTCGATGCCGGTGGAGGCCAGCGAGCGGGCCAGCGTGTCGGCCAGCCGGGCCAGCGTGCCGGCCTGGAGGGCCCGGTCGATGACGTTCGCGACGAACGAGCTCTCGACCCCGTTCTGCGCGGCCAGCCCGAGGCGCCCGACGGCGGCGGTCGCCACGTCCGCGGACTCCTCGAGCTCGCCCGAGAAGGCCAGCAGCGCCGCCCGCATGATCGCCGCCTGGTAGGCGAGGGTCGGCGAGCCGAGCCGGGTGATCATCGTGTCCGCTTCGTCCAGCGCGGCCCGCGCCCGCGCGACGTGGCCGAAGCGGACCAGGTCGTCGACAAGAGTGAGGTGGGCGCCGACCAGCAGCTCCGACGGTGCCGACGGCAGGGACGCCAACTCACGTGCGCAGGCGCGCCGGTGCTCGGCGTAGTCGACCCCGGTCACGGTGAGGCTGCGCAGGTGCAGGACCCGCGGCAGCAGCGCAGGGTCGTCGGCGACGTCCCGCGCCGCGGCCACGGCCAGTGAGCCGGCCCGCTCGGCCTCGACCATCCGTCCGACGTGGGATTCGAGCACCGCGAGGCAGCCGACGGCCAGCGCCCGGTCGCGGCCGGGGGGCGGCCGCCCCCCCCCCCCCCCCCCCCCCGCGCGGGGGAGCCCCCCCCGGGGGGGGGCCGGGGGGGACCGGG